>JBGPGJ010000008.1:0-16005 GCA_041483795.1 Sulfurifustaceae bacterium | reverse complement strand
CCTCGACATCGTGCTCGTGGACCAATCGCCCATCGGCAAGACCGCGCGTTCGAATCCGGCGAGCTATGTCGGCGCCTGGGATGCCATTCGTAAACTTTTCGCCGCCGAGCCGTCGGCGCAAGAACGCGGCTACGCCGCCGGCACGTTCTCATTCAACGCCGGCAACGGCCGCTGCCCGACCTGCACCGGCTCGGGTTTCGAGCACGTGGAGATGCAGTTCCTGTCGGATATCTACATCCGCTGCCCCGATTGCGACGGCAAACGCTTTCGTCCCGAAGTGCTGGAGATAAAGCTGGTGCCGAGGGGCCGTCCCCAAGCCAACGCCAGGTCTATCGCCAACGTGCTTGACATGACGGTGTCGGAAGCGATGGGATTCTTCGCCGGGTACCCGGAAGTGCTACGCGCGCTTGAGCCGCTGGCCGCGGTGGGTCTCTCCTATTTAAAGCTCGGCCAACCGGTGCCGACGCTTTCCGGCGGCGAGGCGCAGCGATTGAAGTTGGCCGGACACTTGACCGAGGCAAAAGGCCGTAAGGACAAAGGTGGCGGCATGTTGTTTCTGTTCGATGAACCCACGACCGGGCTGCACTTCGACGACATTGCGACCCTGCTCAAGGCGTTTCAGCGCTTGCTCGACGAAGGCCATACGCTTGTCGTGATCGAACACAATCTCGACGTGATCCAGGCTACCGACTGGATCATAGACCTCGGGCCGGAAGGCGGCGACGCTGGCGGCGAAATCGTCTGCACCGGCACGCCGCAAGAAGTGGCAAGGCATCCGACGAGTCATACGGGCAAGGCGTTGCGGGAATACGCGGCAGCGTTTGGTCAGACTGCGGCAGTGAAGACGCGTGCTGTCGTGCCCATACGCGCATTCGACAACGCCATTCGCGTGCATCACGCGCGCGAACACAATCTGAAGAACATCGAGGTAAGCATTCCGCGCGAGCGCTTCACCGTTATCACCGGTGTGTCGGGCAGCGGCAAGAGCACGCTCGCGTTCGATATTCTTTTTAATGAAGGCCAGCGCCGTTATCTCGAATCGCTCAACGCCTACGCGCGCTCGCTGGTGCAGCCGGCAACACGACCCGACGTGGATGCGATTTTCGGCCTGCCGCCGACGGTCGCGATCGAGCAGCGCACCTCGCGCGGCGGGCGCAAGAGTACCGTGGCAACACTGACCGAGATTTATCACTTCCTGCGCTTGCTGTTCGTGAAGCTCGGCACGCAATACTGCCCCGACTGCGACGTCCCCATCGAGGCGCAAACGCCTGAGGCGATCCTCGCGCGCATCATGCGTGAACATCGCGGCGAAAAACTTGTCGTGCTCGCGCCGCTCGTCAGTGCGCGCAAGGGCTTCTACACCGATCTCGCCAAATGGGCGCTCACGAAGGGTTTTGAGTGCCTGCGCGTGGACGGGGTAAAGACCTCCACGGCCGGTTGGCCGCGGCTCGCGCGTTTCAAGGAACACAACATTGAGCTGCCGGTGGGCGAAATCGCTGTTGCACCGAAGGCCGAGCAAGAACTGCGGGCACTGCTCGCGCGTGCGCTCGATCTGGGCAAAGGCGTGGTACAGGTTGTTACCGCAGACAATGGCGGCAACAAGAAATTCGAGAACGCAACCTTCTCGACCAAACGTGCTTGCCCGAGTTGCGGCCGCGGCTTTCGTGAACTCGATCCACGCTTGTTTTCTTATAACTCCAAGCACGGGTGGTGCGAGCGTTGTTACGGTACCGGCCTCGCAATGGCCGGCTTCGACGCCGAGCAAACCGGCGAAGAGATCTGGTGGAACGCCTGGTGGGAAGGCGCGGAACGCCTCTGCCCCAGTTGCCACGGCAAGCGACTCAACCCGACGGCGCTCGCGGTACGCTTTCAGAACCGTTCGATCGCGGAACTCGCTGAACTCTCAGTCGAGGCTGCGGAAAATTTCTTCGATAAACTGAAACTGCACGGCCGCGGCGGCGCCATTGCGCGCGACATCCAGCCCGAACTCAGCTCGCGGCTTCAGTTCCTGAAGCAGGTCGGTCTCGGCTATCTGTCGCTCGACCGTTCGGCGCCGACGCTTTCGGGCGGCGAGGCACAACGTATACGGCTCGCCTCGCAATTAGGCTCGAACCTGCGCGGCGTGTGTTACATCCTCGACGAACCGACCATCGGCCTGCACCATCGCGATAATCTTCGATTGCTCGACACACTGGTACGCCTCGAGGAAAAGGGCAACACCGTGGTCGTGGTCGAGCACGATGAGGACACGATCCGCCGCGCGCAGCATGTCATTGACCTCGGCCCCGGTGCAGGCAAGCTCGGCGGGTATGTAATCGCGCAAGGCTCGGTTGCGGATCTGATGCGTCAACCGGAATCGGTCACCGGGCGCTTCCTCGCTATTCCGTTAAGACATCCACTCCATCCGTGCCGCTCGATAGACAAGAAAACGCCCCAGCTGGAAGTCGTCGGCGCGGGCCTGCACAACCTGAAGCGCATCAACGTGCGCGTGCCGCTCGGGCGGCTCACCGTCGTCACCGGCGTTTCCGGCTCGGGCAAGTCCACGCTCGCGCGCGACGTGCTGCACGCCAATCTTGTTCGGCTTGTCGGCGAGCGCAGAAAAAAGAAGGCGGCGCCGCGCCCGAACTATGGGGGCTGCCGCGAGATCCGCGGTTGGGAGCATATCGGACGCGTGCTCGAAGTGGACCAGACGCCGATCGGCAAGACACCGCGCTCCTGCCCGGCGACGTACGTCGGCTTTTGGGACCAAATACGCCGGCTGTTTGCGGAGATGCCAGAGGCGCGATTGCGCGGCTATGGGCCGAGCCGCTTTTCCTTCAATGTCGCCGGCGGACGTTGCGCGGCCTGTGAGGGTCAGGGGTCCAGAACTATCGAGATGAGTTTCCTACCCGATGTCACCGTGCCATGCGAGGTCTGTGTAGGAAAACGCTTCAACGCCGAGACGCTGGCGGTGCGCTACAAGGACAAGACCATCGGCGATGTGCTCGCGATGAGCGTGGACGAGGCGGTGGAATTCTTTCGCGCGCACGCGCGCATTCACCACGCGCTGAAGTTGTTGCAGGAGGTCGGGCTTGGCTATCTCACGCTCGGCCAACAGTCGCCAACGCTCTCTGGCGGCGAGGCGCAGCGCATCAAATTGGTCACTGAGCTTGCGAAAGTCAGGATGGAAGTACCGCTGGAATTGGGCCTGGGGAACGGCAAACCCAATGCCGGACGACGTTTCGCCAACAATGCCAATCATACCTTATATATCCTCGACGAACCCACCGTCGGTCTGCACATGGCAGACGTGGAAAAACTCGTCCGCGTGCTGCACCGGTTGGTGGATGCCGGCAACACGGTTATCGTGATCGAGCATAATCTGGACGTGATTGCCGATGCCGACTGGATCGTAGACCTCGGCCCTGAAGGCGGCGCCGGCGGCGGGCGCATCGTCGCCCAGGGCGCGCCGAGGGATGTCGCGCGCTCGCGCCAGGAATCACACACCGCGAAGGCATTGGCGGATTTTCTTGTCAAACACGGCGACGTGTCGCAAGCCGCTTTCCCACGCAATATTTCCGTGCCGGTCGCGTAGTAAAGAACGCCCGCAATGCCCCAATCCCCTTACGATCTTCTCGGCGGCGAAGCCGGCGTGCGTGCGTTAGTGAATACCTGATGGACACGCTCACCGAGGCGGCAACGACACGCGCGCTGCATCCAAAGGATCTCGCGGGCTCGCGCGACAAGCTGTGCAAGTTTCTCTCCGGTTGGCTTGGCGGACCGCCGCTTTACGTGCAGGAGTACGGCCACCCGATGCTGCGCGCGCGGCACCTGCACTTTGCCATCGGCGCCGCCGAGCGCGACGCCTGGATGCTGTGCATGAGTCGCGTGCTTGACGGGTGCGACCTCGACCCGCTGATTCGGACCCAACTTACCGGGGCGTTTTTCCGTACCGCAGATCACATGCGCAACCGCCAGTCCGCATAGCAGGGCAGGAGACCTACCCGGGGAGGTCGACCTCGGGCGCCGCCGGTAGATACTCAATTTCCTGCTGACCGGGCGGGTGCACCCATCCGGAGCAGGGAGCCGCCTGGATGGAATACAATAGAATCCAGGACTTAAAGAGATCGGCTGCGGATTCCGCTTTGTTCTATCCAGGCTACACTTTCTTATAGGTTCGTCGAATGAACTGACCCACCCTTAAATTCTTACGAGGACATTCAAATGGCAACCAAGAAAAAAGCGAAGGCGAAGTCGCGAGTAAAGACAAAGAAGCGGGCCGTCAAGAAAACAAAAAAGAAAGTCGTAAAAAAGAAGGCGCTTGCGCGTAAATCCGCTGCCAAGAAATCAACACCCCCGAAGAAGCAAGCCACACCCAAACCCGTGATGGCGGCGCCGGTTACCCTGCCGGGCGAAGAGCGTGTCGGCATTGTGACGCACTACTACAGTCATCTCTCGGTGGCGATTATCCAGATCGAAACGGGAAGCCTGCGCACCGGTGATACGGTGCACATCAAGGGGCACACCAGCGATTTCCGTGAGACAGTGGAGTCCATGGAACTGGATCACATGCATATAGACGCCGCGAATGCCGGACAGGCGGTCGGGTTACGCGTTAAGGAACACGCGCGCGAAGCTGACGTCGTTTATAAAGTCACCAAACCCTGATGTCGCCGCGCGCAAATACTCCAGCGGACGGCGGCGTTATCTAAACGGATCCGTATTAGTTTTTTCTTAGCGCGTCAAAGGCGAGCCGGGCGGAATACCCCGCCCGGCTTTTTTTATCGGAGCGGCACATCGCGAAACGGCGTGAGATCCGGGCGCCCCGCGGCGAAGCGCCAACGCGGCTTGATATCGAACCGCTCGCGCGCGGGGAGCGCCAGCACC
This sequence comes from Sulfurifustaceae bacterium, assembly GCA_041483795.1. Taxonomy (GTDB): domain Bacteria; phylum Pseudomonadota; class Gammaproteobacteria; order Acidiferrobacterales; family Sulfurifustaceae; genus JAHFQD01. The sequence continues at coordinate 11,139 of JBGPGJ010000008.1, read as the reverse complement.
AAGCTCGAGACCGTTCCGAATCCGTGGTCGGTTACCACATTCATGGCGCCTTCCGACCCGACAGCTGCATCGGACTCGCGGCTGGCGAGCAGTGCTTGCCACGCCGACCAATCGCCCGTTTCCGGGTCCGGCGCGCGCGCTGCGCGCAACAGCGGCAAGTAGCGCCGGATGCGCGCTGAGGACTCGTCATTGCAATCGTACGCCGTGAGCATGGACAACCCCGGCGTGAGCGCCGTCATCTCAATGGGATCGTGGTCGGCGGCTTCGGTGTGGCGCAGCCAGCAGGCGCGCTCGCTGTCGGCGATAACGAGATTGAATGCCCGGTACGCGGCCGGGTCAAGGAATGTCAGCGCCTCGGCCGCGGTTTTCGCGTCGGCATGATCGAGCGCCTCGAGTACGAGTTCGCCGCGGCTGCGCTTGCCGACCACAGGTCCCAGGGAACCGTGACGGTTCATGACTGCGGCGACGACACCGTCGTCGTTCAAACCAAACCAGGACCCACCTCCGAGCTCATCGAGCCCCGCGACGATATTCGGCCGATCGGTCCAATGACGTCCCGGCGGCCGCCACGGGCGGTCGAGCATTTCGTCGCGATTGGCTGCGATCAGCATCGGCCATGCATGGCCCGGCCGGTAAAGCACGATGAGTGTACACATGGGGATAGCGGGGCGCTAGCTTTTCGCAAGCGGACGCAGACGCTGGATCACCTGCGGCAAGATCTCGCCCGTCTTGCCGCGCAGCGAGTAATCCACGAACTCGGAAATCGGCGTGGAATCGAGATTGATCTCGATCGTCTGAGTGCCGACGCCTTTGGCAAGATGAACGAAACTCGCCGCGGGTTCGACCACCGCGCTCGTGCCGAGCGAGAGGAACATATCGCAGGCTTCGAGCGCTGGGCGCACCTGCGCCAGGGCGTCGGCGGGCAGCATTTCCCCAAACCACACGACGGCGGGTCGGCGCAACCCGCCACACTCGCAACTCGGCGGATAACTTGTAAACGGCGCCGGCGGCTCTTCACGCTCCGCGCCGCAATCGGTGCAACGCCATACCCAGAGCGTGCCGTGCAACTCCACGACGCGCTTCGATCCGGCGCGTTGGTGCAAGCGGTCCACATTCTGCGTAAGCAAGACAAACTCCCGTCGGTTTTCGATGAAAAGCCGTTCCAACTCCGCGAGTGCGTAATGCCCCGGGTTCGGTACACACGCCGCGCAACGCATCCGGCGTTCGTCGTACCAGCGCGTCACAAGTTCCGGGTTGCGCGTGAACGCCTGCGGCGTCGCCAACTCCTCCGGGTTATGGCGCGCCCACAGGCCGGTGAGCGCGTCGCGAAAGGTCGGAATACCGCTTTCGGCCGACACCCCCGCCCCCGTCAGCACGACGAGCGATCGCGCCGCTTGCAGACTATGGACTACGTCATCCAACATGTCGGTTGTTATACTCGCGAAGAAACTGGTTTATCCGCTCATGATACCGCAACGATATATCGCCGACGCCTTCGATCTGGGCGGTCGGGCCCTCCACGTGCAACCGCTCGGGCGCGGACTCATCAACGATACCTATCTCGTCACCACCGACGCATCGATCGGCGGGCACGCGGTGTTGCAGCGGATCAACCGCCGCGCCTTTCCGCAACCCGAAATGATCATGCAGAATCTCCGAGTGCTCTCGGACCACGTTCGTACGCGTAGCCGGTCAAACGATCGACCGCTGCGGTTACCGAAGATCCTCACGGCGCGTGACGGCAAGGACTTTACGCTCGACGCGGAAGGCGGTTTTTGGCGTGCGCTAGATTACATCGAGAACAGCGCCACATTCGAAACCGTCACCGACTTGAAACAGGCCGAAGAAGTCGGCGCGGCGCTCGGGCAGTTCCACGCGCTCGTGAGCGACCTCGACCCGAAACGCATGCATGCGACGCGACCGTGGTTTCACAACGCCCCGCACTATTTCGCGCGCTTCGCCGACGTCGCCGCCCGGGCCACGGATCAGCCGGCGAATACCGAGCTGTCCCGATGCATGGCGTTCGCCGACGCGCGCGAACCGATTGTTTCCGTGCTCGAAGCGGCAAAGCAGCGCGGCGAACTCGCGCTGCGGGTGATTCATGGCGATCCGAAACTCGACAACTTTTTGTTCGACACGCAAACCAGGGGCATCGTGAGCCTGATTGATCTCGACACCATGCAACCGGGACTGGTGCACTACGACGTCGGCGATTGCCTGCGCTCCTGTGCCAATCCGGCCGGCGAGTCACCCAAGAACGTCGCCGACGTACACTTCGATCTCGACATCTGCCGCGCGATGTTGACGCCCTATCTCGCCGAAGCGAAAGCGTTTCTCACGTCGGACGATATCGCCTATCTCTACGACGCCATCCGGCTCATCTCCTTCGAACTCGGTCTGCGTTTTCTCACCGATCATCTCGAGCACGACACGTATTTCAAAACCGAGTGGCGCGGCCAAAATCTTCACCGTGCCACGGTGCAGTTCCAGTTAACCGCCAATATCGAAAAAAACGAGCGGCGCATAAAAACAATGATCGCTAATCTCAGTGCGTAAGCGCCTCCGGTCGGGTAAGAATCGCCGACGCCTCTAGCCGCGTAGTCACCCCCTGCGCGACCGCACGCATTACGCGCGACCGACGTTGGCGTCGGACGGCGAATGGTAGTATTCGCTCTCCTGTGCGAACTGTCCGACGAGATGCAGCAGTTCCTTCATGCGCGCTTCGGCGGTATTGACCGTGGCACAATCTTCACAAGTCGGGTTGCCGCAGGGTTGACGCGAGAACAGCCAGTACTGAATCGCACCGGCCAGCAACCCGTCGGCGATGTCCCAGACGTCCGCTTCATGGTCTTCATCGGCGACGTGGTTGCCAAGCTCGACCGCTTCGTCGAAGACTTCGCTGAATATCTCATCGGATTCTTTCATGGCTCGCGCTCGGAGGGGGTTAATGAAAGGTGAAATCAAGTTTACCAGAACGCCGACACCGGTTGCGCGACAAGATAAGCATGCGCAACAGGCTGTTATTCCTCGGGCCCGGCGATGGCGGCGACCAGCGCTAGGTCGGCTGTCCTCACCGAAGCGAGGTCGAATTTCTTCGCCGCCGCGGCCATGCGTGTAAGCGCCCCGCCGATCGGCATCGCCGGCCCGGTGTCGCCTTGCTTGAGCTTGTGAAACCGAACGGGGTTGATGCGTGCGACCACGTAGTTGCGCAGATACGGCGACTTGAAACCGCGCGCCTGCAATCCGGCGATGATGCGTTTGACCTGCGCCTCAATCTGCTCGAGCCGTGCAGCGCAATCCTGGCGCGTGCGTAGACTCACCGCGAGCGAACGATCCATAAAGCGATCTACCTTCTTCAGGAACGGCCGGTACGCTCCGCCGCCGAAGCGGCCATTTCTTTCATAGACGATGCCGAGCGTGATCAGCTCCGGCGCCTCGAACTCGGCGACGAACTCGGATTCCTTGGCGTTGGGTTTGCGCCGGACGAGGTTGCGCGCCATGCGAATCACCTCGAGGCTGCGATCGCGCAGGTTGTGCGCCTTCTCGGTATTGAGCGCGAGGATTTTAAACGCCAGCGCCTCATCCGGCGAGACCAGCGCCATCACCTGCCGCAATCCGAGGAGTTTCGCCGCCGCCAAGCGGTGCCGGCCGTTCGGCGTCCAAAGCCTACCGTCCTCGCCGCGCACAACGATGAGCGGGTCGAGAAACGATCCGGCCTCCTCGATCTTGTTGGCAAGGCGCTTGGCATGCGTGGGCGAAAGGTCCCGCTGGAACGGTGTCGGCTGCACCGCATCCAGCGGTAGCGCCGCAAGCAGGACTGCACGTCCCGCGAGCGGTTCGCGATATGCGCCAATGGCTGCACCGCCCGCCGCCTGCACCTCGGCGACCAGCGCCGCGACTTCCGGCGCATCCGTACCGAGCGCGATTTCCGTTGCTCGCAACCCGCGCTTATCTTTGCGCGGCGCAAGACGAGCGCGCTTGGCTGCCGTTTTTTTCTTGGACGACTTGGGTTTAGTTGCGCTGAACGCGGGCATACGGCAAGTGTAACGGAAATGGCCTCGACTCAGGCGGCCGGGCTTTCGAGCGTGCCGTCAAATCACTTTCGAATACCGCGCCTGGGACGGCTGACGCAGGTATTTGTCGAATACCATGCAGATATTGCGGATGAGGAGCTTGCCCGCGGGCTCGACCGAGATTTCCGCGTCCCCGACACGAACTAGTCCGTCGCATTGCATCGTTTCGAGGGCGCCCAATTCCGGCACGAAGTAGTCGCGGAATACGATGCCGAAGCGGCGCTCTACCTCCAACAGGTCGAGACGGAAGTGACATATGAGATTCATGATTACGCGCCGGCGCAGCAGATCGTCCGCGTCGAGCTCGACGCCGCGCAGCAGCGGCAACCGCCCGGCGGCGATCGCCGCCGAATAGTTGTCAATCGCCTTCTGGTTCTGGCTATACGTATGGCCGACCATACCGATAGAAGTGACACCCATGCCGATGAGGTCGCAATCGGCATGGGTTGAGTAGCCCTGGAAATTGCGGTAGAGCGTACCGTTTCGTTGCGCCACGGCGAGTTCGTCGTCCGGCCTGGCGAAGTGATCCATACCTATATAGATGTAACCCGCCGCCGTCAGCCGCTCGATGGTAAGTCGCAGGATCTCGAGCTTGGTCTGGGCCGAAGGCAACTGGGACGCGTTTATCTGGCGCTGGGTCTTGAACAACTCCGGCAGGTGCGCGTAGTTGAAGACCGACAACCGGTCGGGACCGGCGGCAACGATCCGGTCCAGCGTGCGCGCAAAACTCTCGACGCTTTGACGCGGCAAGCCGTAGATCAGGTCCATGTTGATCGAGCGGAAACCGAGCGCGCGCGCCTGGCGCAACACCGCGAGCGTTTGTTCCTCGCCTTGAATCCGGTTCACCGCCTGCTGGACGTCGGGATCGAAATCCTGTACGCCCATGCTCAGGCGGTTGAAGCCGAGCTCGCGTAGCAATGCCAGCGTTCCGTTCCTGATCTCACGCGGGTCTACCTCGATCGAGTACTCACCCAGATCGTCGGCGCGCAGATTGAAGTGCCGGCGCGTGACCGCCATCAGTTCACGCATCTCGTCGTGCGAGATGAAGGTCGGTGTGCCGCCGCCCCAGTGGAGCTGTTCCACCACACGCTCGCGCTCGAAGAGCGCCCCCTGCATCGCGATCTCGCGTTGCAAGCTCTGGAGATACGGCCGCGCCCGGGCGCGGTTCTTGGTGACAATCTTGTTGCAGGCACAGTAGAAGCACACCGTGTCGCAGAACGGGAGGTGGAAATAGAGCGACAGCGGGCGTTGGGGGCGCTCGGCATTGCCGCTTGCCGCGGCGGCACGATACTGCGTGCCGCCAAAACCGGTGTGAAATTGCACCGCCGTCGGGTACGAGGTGTAGCGCGGTCCGCTCTTGTCGTAGCGACGCAGCAATTCAGGATTGAATACCAGCTGATGCATGGACGGCTTCGCCACCGCGTGGGATCTGAACCGGCAATTTATATATCAATATTATGCCTTACCGCCGGCGCAAAAACTGACCGAGATCAACATCGCGGATATCGTCGCCCAAGATATTGTAAATATTGCCGGTTTATTTTGTTCTGACAAAGCGAGCAGGGGGCTCTCGCCATAGCGCATACCGCTGTCGCCTGAATAGTGACCCTAATACGAACGGTTGTCGTGGTCTTGACCGTGGCAAAGGAGGAAACAACTGCCACGGCCCGGTCTGGCGAGATCGGGTACAAATTCCAGTCTCCCGTTTCGATTGGGGCTTACAACGATATTGCCGACCTTGGTGCGCAGCGTGAAATTGATAAGCCGGATTTTCTGGCGCAATCCGTGGACGTCGTGACATACGGCGCACGAGGCGTTCTTGTCAACCACATGTTTATCGTGCGGAAAACGCCCGGAGCCTCCTACTAAGGTTGACCGATTGTGGCACTTGTAGCACAGCGCGTAGCTCGAGATCGATTCGGCCGCGGGATCGCCCGTCTCGAATTCGCGCTCCAGAATCGGCTCAAACAACGAGCCATGTGGACCGCGGGGACTCGGTCCGGTCGGCGTCCACTCGTTGTTGTTATGGCAGTCGGTACATAAGATCATGCTGGAGGTGGTGTAACCCGGCACGAGTCCAACGATGGTCGTGTTCTTTCCCGGCGCCGCCACCGGATGGTACGAAGGGTTGCTCGGGTCGAGCTTCAGGCGAATATTACGCGTGTTGTCAAGTCGTATCCGCCCCGGTGTGGTCGGCTCCTTCATCCCGTGACATTTGAGGCAGACCTCGTATTCGAAATTAACCGCGTCAATTCAGAACTATCGCGATAACCGGTCAGATTATCACTGTGGCGTTCGTGCATGGCGCTATGGAAATCCCCGATGCCGCTGTTTCCCCTTGCGGGTGGAATCGGTTTCCTGGCGTTGTTCAATCTGGCGACCTGGTTTCGTCTGAGGCTCCCCAGACCGGTTTCCGACGGCGAGCCTTTTGCGCAAATCCTGGTCGACGTCGCAGTCTTTACCGTGCTTTTATACTTTGCCGGCGGCGCCGCCAATCCTTTCGCTGGTATGTATGTTCTGCCTCTCACCATTGCTGCCGCGGCGCTGCCCTGGGTCTACACGTGGAGTGTCGCGGCTGCCACCGGAGCATGTTATCTACTGCTCATGTTTCTCAACACGCCATTGATGCACGCCAGCGGCGAACCGGTTCGCTACACTTTTCAATTCGCTGCCATGGGGATCAATTTTGTGATCACCGGTGGGTGTATTGCGTATTTCGTGGTCAGTATTACCAGTGCGTTGCGCAAGCACGAGCGCCTGCTGGCACGGGCCAAGCAAAACGAACTTAACAATGAGCGCATCGTCTAATTGGGGGCATTCGCGGCGGGCGCGGCCCATGAGTTAAGCACGCCGCTCGCGACGATGGCGGTGGTCGTGGCGGAATTACGAAAAACGTTGGCGTAAAGAGCCGGAACTACTCGACGAGCTGCGCGTCATTTCCGATCAGATCGAGTCGTGCAAGGGCACGTTGTCGAACCTGCTTGCATCCGCCGGCCGCCCGCGAATGGACGGCGGCGGCAAGCTCGCGCTGGACGAGCTCTTGAAAACAGTGGTGGAAAATTGCCGATCGATACGCCCCGGGGTCGTCATCACGTGCCGCTGGCACGGAGCGTTGCCGGCGCCGGAAATTGTCGCCGATCAAAGTTTGCGGCAGGCCATCATGAACCTGCTTAACAATGCCGCCGACGCCTCGCCCGAGTGGATCGATGTGGAGGGGCAATGGGATGAACACGAGTTGTGCGTCCGGATTTGCGACTGGGGAGACGGGATACCTCCCGAGGCTGCGGATAAAATCGGGAAGGTTTTTTTCACGACCAAGCCGCCGGGAAAGGGCAGCGGCATGGGCCTGGTGCTGACCAATGTCATCATCAGCCGGTACGGAGGCTCGGTTAAGTTGTTTAACCAACCGGGGCGCGGGGCGTGCACGGAAGTGCGGTTGCCGTTGGCTCCTTTCCTGGTGTCAACTCACTCATGACGACCACCGACGGCGAGGATCGCGAGGGCCGCCCCAATCTGTTGCTGGTGGACGATGACGTGACCTTCTGCTCGGTGCTGGCGAAGGCCCTGGAAAAGCGCGGGTTTCAGGTCAGGGTCGCGTACAGCGTTGCCGCGGCACTCAACGATATACAAGACAGCGCGCCAGAGTACGCCGTCATCGACTTGAAGATGCCCGACCAGTCGGGATTGACGTTGGTTTCGAGACTAAAGGCGCTGGACGAGCACACGAAGATCGTGGTGCTGACCGGATATGCGAGCATCGCGACGGCGGTGGAAGCCATCAAGCTGGGTGCAACGTATTATCTGAGCAAACCGGCCGATGCCGACGACATAGTCGCGGCGTTCCATCGCCATTCAGGCGACAACTCCGCACCGGTCAGCGAGCTACCGCTTTCGGTGAAGCGGTTGGAATGGGAGCATATCCATCGCGTACTGATGAAACACCATGGCAATATCTCAGCCAGCGCAAAAGCGCTCGGCATGCATCGGCGCACGCTGCAGCGCAAATTGAACAAACATCCGGCCAGGAACTGACGATGCAACGCAATGCGTTATCGCTTTTGTAGACGGCGTACTCGTTTCGTTTGCCGAAGATCAATACATAGTTAAGGTGGACCTGGTCCGTTCCTTCCCGGTGAGCGAGGCGGCATATCCGGCACTGCGATGCCGAGCGTCAATCCAAGCACAATGAAGGCCGCGAAGGCGCGCGCTGGGTGGACTTCTTCAACATCCAGAGAGAGCCCGCAGCGGGCGAAACAAACCGGCTACGCCCCTTGATCGCGTCAGGTGGTTCCCTGCCCGCTTCCAGCGATGCCCCAGGCACACGCTGCGACATTCGGCGGCGCGCTTACGTTGCTCCGCGACGTTTAGTTATTGTTAGCGCCCTGGTCAATCCAGTCTCCGATGAGCCGGATCTGTTCCGCCGGCAACATCGGCGCCTTCCAATCCTTCAAAACTTTCTCATGTTCCAAAAGCGGCCGCGCCTTGCTCCGCGGCATGTTGATGGAAGGGTCGGCCTTGTGTTGCAACAGGATCATGACGGTACTGGAGATACTGGAGCGCGGTACGATCACGGGACCGAATTTCGTGCCTTTCATCGCGCTTTCATAAGTTTCCACGCTGAAGCCGCTGGCGGCGTAACCCTCGCCCCCCGGGGAGTGACAGGACAGGCAGTTTTTTTGCAGGATAGGGTACACGTCCTGCTTAAAGCTAACTTCTTTCTTCACACAACCAGCGCCCAAAACCGCAAGCGTCGCGGAGACCGCAACCATCACTTTCTTCGAGAACATGGCGCCCTCCTTTAACGATCGTGTTTGTTCACTAAAGCAAACAGGCCGCGCGGCGTAAATGATCTTGATCAAGCAATCGTCCAAATCATATCTTGGCGCCTCGCCGAACGCATGCCGTTAAAGGCCCGAATTCCTTCGTGTAACGTTTCTTAACTCAATCGCAATTCCCTAGGGAAGCTCTGAATAAGTCCGTTTTCGTCAGGTGACTTGATCAGAGGTTCCCTAGGTACGGATCCGTTTTTACTCCATGTACCAAGCCCTCTGGATTCCCGCAGGCGCCGACTTTATCCGACCTCCCGTCAGCCAACGACGCGAATATCGCCGCTGTCTCTCTGGGCGACCTTCGAAGGCGTCGGGGACACCCACATCTGATACATGGACACCGCCCACATGAAGGCGAAGCTCAGGCCCATTATGGCCCCGGAAAGCATCACCACCCAGGCGAACGGATGATAGAGCTTGGTGAAATACCAGGAGCTGACATCCAGCGCGATGCAAACGAAGGGCAGCCCGACGACCGTGCACTTAAACCACACCGGCCGCACGTAGGCATGGCTGAAGATAAGGCCCACGATGAAGAAAATGAAGCTGAGCCCGAACAGGTGAATGTGCGACACGCGAACCAGCGTGAAAATATCGGTGCCGGTATCCTGTTCGGTCACTTTTTTCAGGTTATCGTATCCGCCCAGGTTTGGAAGGTGCGGGTTGCTGCCGTCGTGGCAGCTCATGCAGCGTTTGTCCAGCGTCGGCTTGATGTCCTTCTCGTACCTGGCGCGATTGGCGCCGTCCTGCACCCATGCGATGACGGCAGTGACCTCGTCGGGCGGCAGCATGCTCGACATCGGTCCGCGCAGGGCCGATTCGAGACGCGAACCCTTCCCGCTGCCGCTGTAGGCGACGACGAGATCCTGATATGTCAGCAACATCGGATTCCCCCCAGCCCGTCCGGCATACGTGTGGTACAGGTTGATCAGGGCGAACAGGTAGCCCATGCCGAGTATGAGGAGCGCCGCCGTATACAGCACGCGCAGGCTGTAAGGCAATTCCGAATAGTGGTGATAAAGCCGGTGCAGCGGGATGTCACTCATGGTCCGTTCCTTTAGTCTTGCGGGCCGGATCACTCGATGACGCTTCAAGCCGCATCCCGAATGCTCCGGCCCCGGTGTTGGCGCCGCTATTTTGCGCCATGGCCAATGGGCGACGGGACGTCACTTTTTCTTGAGCGACGCATAGTATGCGGCCAAATTCGCCATGTCCTGGTCGTTGAGCTGGCTGGCGAATGTCTTCATCAGCGGATTGGCGCGCTTGCCCGATTTGTAGTCCTTCAGCGCCTGAATAAACAGATCTTCCGTCATGCCTGCCAAGGCGGGGTTGGGCGCGACTCCCTCACCGTTTGCCCCGTGGCACCCGACGCAAACACCGGCCTTGGTCTTTCCCGCCCCGGCGTTTCCACCCGCCTGTGCGGCGCCAAATACTCCGAGCGATGCGACGATGCCTAGGGTCAATAGCGTGCGTTTCATGGTCTAGCTCCTTGGGGGGTGGATGATTTGCCGAGGCGCGAGAGCCTGCGCGGCATCATGCTTCGCCGAACTCTCGTTGCCTCGACCATAGAACTCGATTCTGCATCGCCCGGGTAACGCGCGCAGCGCCTCATTGCATATTCCATCTTGCCATGCGACATGTTCGCGATTTCAGGCATCGGCCGAATGTTATGGCCCACTTCACTTGGCCGGCAGAATTACGTACACGACGGCCCGCGCTTTCTGGCGCGCGTAGTGAGCCGCGAGGTTTTCCACATCCGCGTCGGTCAGCGCGTGGGACATGGCAGCCATCTCCGGACTTTTGCGCGCGCCCGTCTGATAGGCATGCAACACCTTCACCAGATAGTCAACGCGCTGTGCCGCCAGCGCGGGAGCGCGCGGGTCGGTGCTGTTGCCGTTGACGCCGTGACAGCGGTCGCACCGCTGCGTCCATTCGGCGGTACTCAGAGGCGCGCGTACATTCGGTCGCTGCGGCTGCTGCGTCGCGTAATAGGTCGCCAGGTCCCTGATGGCACGGTCGTCGAGCGACCCCGCCAGCGCTTTCATCGTTGGCTCGTTACGTGATCCGCCCTTGTACGCTTTAAGCGCGGCCGCGAGGTACTGTGCGTCCTGGCCGGCGAGGCTGGGATTGGCGGGGCTTCCGCTGACGCCTTGGTCGCCATGGCATCCTGCGCAAGCGGCAGCGGCGGCCTTGCCTGCCGCCTGGTCACCGGCGGCCGGGGTTTGCGCCCGGGCGGG
>JBGPGJ010000007.1:0-16180 GCA_041483795.1 Sulfurifustaceae bacterium | reverse complement strand
GCGGCCCGCCTACGAAGGTAGGGGCACCGTCAATCCGCGCGTTGGAGTGATGGCGCACTATAAGTTGGCGCGCGACTGGTCGTTGTTCGGCGGTGCGAGTTACACCCGCTTGGGTTCCGGTATCGCTGACAGCCCGATCGTCGTCCATGACGACGTTGCCGCGCTCTACTTCGGCGGCGGCTGGCACTTCTAACCCCATGTGTTGTCGCTGGAGCACACAGGGAGGCAGAATCGCGATATCGAGATGGCCAACGAAGTTTGGGAATTCCTAAAAGACAAACGGCTCTAGGGGCAACTGATGATTAACTGGATGGCTTCCGCTGTATTGATATTGGGTGCTGCGGCGGTAAGTACCAGTGCGCATGCGCAGGCTCCTGCGAGCGGAATGTCGGCCGAGACAGCGTCCGTGCAGAGCGCGCAGCGCGAGAGCGTGGCTCAATCTATCAAGGTGGGCGAACGGCGGCGAACCTATCGACTGTACGCTTCGCACAATTTACCAAAGGATCGCCCGATTCCGCTCGTGTTCGTCTTCCACGGCGGTGGCGGCGACGGCGTCGGTACCGAACGACTTACCCGCTTCTCGGATGTGGCGGAGCGCGAGAAATTCATCGTCGTGTACCCGGACGGAATTAGCAAGAACTGGAACGACGGACGCGATGCATCGGTATCCAGGGCGCATCGGGAGAACATCGACGACGTGGGTTTCGTCGCCGCCTTGATCGACGAACTCTCGGCGAAATACCGGGTTGACCCGAACCGGATCTTTGCCACCGGGATCTCCAACGGCGCTATCTTCTCGCACTATCTCGCGGCCAGACTCTCCTCGCGGATTGCCGCCATTGCGCCCGTGGTCGGCGGAATCGCCGACCCGTTTTATCAGAATTTCAATCCCGAACAGCCCGTATCGGTGCTGATCCTGCAAGGCACCGCGGACCCGCTGACTCCCTATGAGGGTGGCGGCATTGCCGGCGGGCGTCGCGGCAAGATCATCCCGACGACCGAAGCAGTCAGGAAGTGGAACGCGAATAACGGTTGCACCGGCGAGCCGCGCACCGGAACGCTTCCCGATAAGGACCCAACCGACGGTTGTACGGTGACAACGTCCAGCTGGTCCGGGTGCCGAAATGAAACGGCAGTAACGCTTTACACGCTTCACGGAGCGGGTCATACCTGGCCCGGCGGCGCCCAGTATCTGCCCCAACGCATTGTCGGTAAGGTTTGCCGCGACATCGATGCAACCGAGGTGATCTGGCAGTTCTTCAGTACGCACCCGAAACGACCTGCGAGATAGCCAAGGGTAAAGATGAGAACAACGTATGCGTGAACTCATCAGGATTGCAATCGGCTTTTTCGTGGCGGGCACGGTGTTCCTCGTGGTCGAATCGCTCTTTCCATCCAAGGCTGGCCAACGGAAATGGCGCAAAGGCATTGAGACGGACTTGTTCTACTGGGTGTTTACGCCACTCGCAAGCCATCCCGTTGCTGCTACTTGGATTTCCGGCGACGGTGCTCGCCGCGTATATCCCGTTCATTTCTTTTTACGCCATTCTGCTGCACGCCATGCAGTTCTTGCGCCCGCAATGTTGACGCGCTCGCCGCCCGACCGGTGTGGCTCTTCAGCGTCGGCATGCCCGGCGCTCTGGGTCGCCCGTTGCAGGCATTCGCGATGACCGAAGGGCCGCAGGTAATCGCCGGCTTTCGGAACTCCATCCACCCGCGCGACCATCGCCTCTTCTCCGGCGTCGTCCGCCCCGATCAGCTCGCGTTCCTCGGACGGATGATCTTCAGGTTGATGGGTGGCCACTACGGTGATTTCCGCGACTGGAAAGAAATCGACGCCTGAGCCGACGACATCGCCCGCCAGCTCACGGTCGCCGACAAACTTCGGAAGTAGGTTTGATGATCCGTCGTAAGGAGGCGCTTATGAACGATGTGAAAGTGTGGCATTGGACGGGCTGGTTTGGGTTGGTTGGCGTGGTCTTGTTCCTGTGCGAGATACCGCTCTATCTGGTTGGCGTTCCCGTGCCCCCGATTAACGATGCCGCAGCTCACAGCCAGCACTTGGCCAATATCAGAGTCGTCGCGCTCACGCGCGTGCTGCTCAACATGGGTTTTTACGTCTGCCTCATGGTCTTCACTGCCGGCTTCCGCCACCTGATCCGACGGACCCGCTCTGACTACGAGTGGCTTGCCACGCTAGTCTTTGGAGCCGGCCGGGGGTGGTACGCGAGTATTGATCGAGCCCGAGGCGCGTAGTGTGCGCCCGGCGAGTTACGCAGCGTCCCGGCCGATGCGAGGAGCGCAGGGAACCGCACGTATTATGTGCGGTGAAGCGATCGGGGGCGCGTTTCTTTCCGTCCGCTTTCTTTGCGCGAAACAAAGAAAGCGGACCCAGGGTGGTCGCTCCTGCGCATCCTGCGCCCGCGACATTCGCACTTCCCCTATGCAGCACAAACGGCGGAGCCACCCGCAATTATCAGTTGAGCGTCGGCGAAGCCGACTTCACTTGCGCGCGCAGCGCGCCCAACTTTATTGCGCGATGACCACATCGCCAGCCGCAGCCAGCGCGTCTATCTCGGCATCGCCGTAGCCGTACTCGCGCAGGACCTCGCGTGTGTGCTCGCCCAGCACCGGCGTGGCACGACCCCCGTCGGCGACAACGTTGACGGACGGCGTGCCACTGCATACATTGGTCCTCAGTCCCGATACGGATGGTTTCCGAAAGAACCGCAACAGGAGGATCAATGAAATCCACTTTTCGTGCCGCCGCAATCTTATTGTCCACGTTGGTTCTTGTGCTAGGTTCGAACACCGCCTCCGCACAATCGTGGCCAACAAGGTCCATCACCTTTATCGTTCCCTTCCCGCCCGGCGGTACCACGGACATGGTGGCCCGATCCGTCGCGCAAAAGCTGTCGGAGGCGTTGCAGCAACCAGTCGTCTTGGACAATCGCGGTGGGGGCGGCGGCACGCTCGGTGCCGCCATCGCCGCGCGGGCGGCACCCGATGGCTACACGTTTTTCATTCCAACCATCGCGCACGCCATTGCGACCAGCCTGTACAAACAGCTGCCTTACGATTTCGAAAAGGACTTTATTCCGATCACCGTGCTGGCAACGGTTCCCAACATCTTGATCGTGCATCCCTCCGTACCGGCGAATTCGGTGAGGGAGCTGATTGATTACGCCAAGGCCAATCCGGGCAAACTCAACTACGGGTCCGCCGGCAATGGAAGCACGGAGCACCTGTCAGCGGAGCTGTTCAAGAGCATGGCCGGCGTCGAAATGACGCACGTGCCGTACAAGGGCGGCGCGCCGATGATGATCGACCTGATGGGCGGCCAAATCCAGTTGGCGATCGAAACCAGCGGTTCGGCATTGCCCCAAATCAAGGGCGGCAAGGTCAGGGCATTGGCCGTCACGACGGCGAAGCGCGCCCCCGCGCTTCCCGAGTTGCCGACGCTTGCGGAAGCCGGTCTCAAGGGTTACGAGATGACGACTTGGTACGGAATTCTCGCGCCCAAGGGAACGCCGAGGGAGATCGTCACCAAGCTCAACAAGGAGATCGTCGCGATCTTGAAAAGCCCCGAGATGAAGCAGCGCCTGGACGAGATCGGCGCGGAGCCGGGAGGGATCTCGCCGGAGCAATTCGCGGCGTTTATCAAATCGGAAACGGCAAAGTGGGCGAAGCTCGTGAAGCAAACCGGCGCAACGATTGACTAGACGCCGCTAGTCGTCACACGAGTCGAGCGAGGAAGGGCGGTGGACGTCTCGCGAACCTACGATGTGCTCGTGCTGGGCGGAGGCAACGCGGCGCTCTGCGCGGCGATCAGCGCGCGTCGCGCGGGCGTCAGCGTGCTCCTGGTCGAATCGGCCCCGAAGCATTTTCGCGGCGGCAACAGCCGGCACACGCGCAATCTGCGGTGCATGCACGACGGTCCCGCCGATACGCTCACCGATTCCTATCCGGAAGAGGAGTATTGGCAGGACCTGTTGACGGTGACCGGCGGGCGGACGAACGAGCGCCTGGCCCGAATGGTGATCCGCCACAGCGCAACGTGCCGGGATTGGATGAAGCAGCACGGCGTGCGCTTTCAGCCGTCGCTCGGCGGCACGCTGCACCTGTCGCGCACGAACGCATTTTTTCTGGGTGGCGGCAAGGCACTCATCAACGCCTATTATCACGCCGCCGAGACGCTCGGCGTCGAAATTGCCTACGACACGGAAGCCGTTGACCTGAACATCGAGGACGGCCGGTTTACCTCGGCCATTGTTATGCAGCGCGGAGTGCAGTGTGAGATCCGCGCGCGGACCGTCGTGGCGGCGACCGGCGGATTCGAGTCGAATCTCGCGTGGCTGAAGGAGGCCTGGGGCGAGTCCGCCGACAACTTCCTCGTTCGCGGCACGCCGTACAACCTGGGCCGCGTACTGCGCGTGCTCCTCGACCGGGGCGCGAAGCCGATCGGCGATCCGACCCAGGGCCACTGCGTCGCGATCGATGCGCGCGCGCCGAAGTTCGACGGCGGCATCGTCACGCGCGTGGACTGCGTGTCGCTCGGCATCGTCGTCAACAAACATGGACAGCGGTTTTACGACGAGGGCGAGGACTTCTGGCCCAAGCGCTATGCAATCTGGGGCTGGCTGGTGGCGGGCCAGCCCGATCAGATCGCCTATGTGATCGTTGACGCGAAGTCCATGGGCAAATTCATGCCGCCGGTCTTTCCGGCGATCAAAGCCCGGTCGGTGCGCGAGCTGGCCGCGGCGCTTGAGCTCGATCCCGCCGCGCTCGAAGCGACGGTCGCCGAATTCAACCGCTCGGTTCGAGCCGGCAACTTCGATCACACCGTGCTCGACGATTGCGCGACCTCGGGGTTAGCACCGCCAAAGACCCACTGGGCAACGCGGCTCGATACGCCGCCGTTCTTCGGCTATCCCTTGCGGCCCGGCATCACCTTCACTTATCTGGGCGTGACCGTCAACGAGCGCGCGCAGATGATCTTGCAAGACGACAAACCGTCGGCGAACGTCTTTGCGGCGGGAGAGATCATGGCCGGCAACGTGCTGGGCCAGGGCTACATTGCGGGAATCGGGATGTCCATCGGCACCGCCTTCGGACGTTTCGCCGGAGAACAGGCGGCTCGGCATGTCCTCGGCTAAGACGATGGCCTTGCAGGAGCTGATCGAAGAAGGCCAGAGGGTCCTGCGCATCTGCAACGCGTGCCGATACTGCGAAGGATATTGCGCGGTGTTCCCGGCGCTCGAGCGGCGGCTGGAATTCACCGAGCACGACGTCCACTACCTCGCCAATCTCTGCCACAACTGCGGCGCGTGTTTGTACGCCTGCCAATACGCGCCGCCGCATGAGTTCCGGTTGAATTTTCCGAAAACGCTCGCCGAGGTCCGTGCGCAAACCTATAAGAAATACGCCTGGCCTGGATTTCTCGCCGGCCTGTTCGAGCGCAACGGTGTCGCGGTCGGCCTCATCACCGCCGCGAGCCTCGCACTTTTCTTCCTCGTGACGATCTTGTCGGTAGATTCGTCGCAGCTGTACGCCGCGCACCCGGATGGCGCGGGCTCGTTCCACGCCGTCCTCCCGCACAACGTGATGGCGGGAGCGTTCGGCGTCGTGTCGCTGTTCGTGCTAGCGGCATTCATCATGAACTTCGTGCGCTTCTGGCCGGACATGGGTGCGGAGGTCGGCGAGTTCGTGCGCGCCGGCTCGTTCGGGCGGGCGACGTGGGACGCGTTGCGCCTCAAGTATCTCGACGGCGGCGGCGACGGCTGCACCTATCCGGACGAGAAGCCCTCATTCGCTCGGCGACGTTTTCACCACCTCACGTTCTATGGTTTTCTGCTCTGCTTCGCGGCGACGTGCGTGGCGGCGATCTATCACTACGTATTCGGATGGAGCGCGCCCTACCCGTTCTGGAGCCTGCCGGTATTGCTCGGCTCCGTCGGCGGCGTGGGACTCTTGATCGGGCCGGTCGGGTTGCTGTGGCTCAAGGCGAAGCGCGATCCCGAGCTGACCGACACCAAACAGACCGGCATGGACTTGGCGTTCCTGGTACTGTTGTTTCTCAGCAGCCTCACGGGCCTGCTGCTGCTGGCACTGCGCGAGACAGCGGTCATGGGCCTGTTGCTCGCCGCGCACCTCGGTGTCGTCTTGGCGCTCTTGCTCACGCTGCCGTACGGCAAGTTCGTGCATGCGCTCTATCGCTTCGCCGCGCTGGTCCGTTACCACGTCGAACGTCGGCGCCGATTGCCGGAAATCGGCTCGGAGTAACCGGTCAAAGCGCGAGTCAACTCATTGGCAAATTGAATTGTTTTCTGAGCGGCCGAATCTCCGGCGTTGTCTACTCCGATCAGATGTCGTTCCTCGGACGGATGGTCTTCAGATTGATGGGTGGCCGTTACGGCGACTTTCGCGACTGGAAAGAAATAGACGCCTGGGCCGACGACATCGCCCGCCAGCTCACCGCATCGCCAGCACCTCGATGATCCGCAAGCGCGTGCCGTCGCGCCACGCCGGTCCATCAAGACTAGGGCATCACCATGAAATGCTGTCCCGTATCCCCACCGGTCTGGGTAAGTGTTCTAAATTGTTATTTGGAAGCGACAAGGGCGGGGCGCAGGGATGTTTCAGTGCGATTCTTCCGGTTCAGAATTAATCTGATGGACAATGGCCGAGAACGGACAGGACCGGACGTTCATGCATTGCGCGCAACCTTGATTTTCCCCGATTCATGTACTCAAGAAAGGCCTAAATTTGATCCAAGTTAATCGGGATCGCAAATCTTGCATTGGTTCTCACGTCTGCAACGAAGGACTGCCATGTCCCTCTCTCAGTTCTACGCTCAACAAAATGACACACCATCGTGGCAAAATTGGTCGCTACGGTCGTCATGTCGGCGACAAAACAAGACACGTAATTCGACATGTCATCACCGTAAGACAAATAAATTGAATCGCGATAGTTAGCTTTACCTCTATATCGAAAGGCCTGAACCATGAAATTGACCAGCCCGCCGCTGAGCTCCCTGTCCCTAAGTTCACGTGCGGCCCGGGTGCGGAAATTGTCCACTCCGAGTTGCTTGAACTCTCGGCTATTTTTGACTTCCGCTTCAATCTCTTCGCGTTGATATTCCGCTGTTCCCTTTAGGTAGGAAAAGATGGCCCCATGCGCTTGTTCGAGATTGGTGGGGCGAGTGTTTAGATCGTATGAATTGCGGCCTCTGAGCTCTCCAATTCTCGCATCAACCGCCTGCGGCGTTAGGTCTTGCAGACAATAGGAAAATGGTCCGACAGCGAGACCCCTATTGACGATATCCGATTGCCAGACTCTCGCAGTCTTCGTATGAGTCTGCGGGTCTGAGGCCGACGCTGCGGCCAGCATAGACTTGCAGGCGTAGTACACTGCGTAATACCAGGCAATAATGCCGGCGCGAACTACTTCATAGTGCATTGCTGTTTGAGGGCGTAAGGCGTTAAGGCATGCAGTATTGTGCAAGGACATCAACATGCTTTCGTACGCGAGAGTATCTCCCGATGCATTGACCTGGCGTCTTTGCTGTTGCGCATAGTGTGTGCGTAGGGAATCCGCACTGAACTCCTCAGTTTCGACCAGAATCGCAAGAGCGCGTATCCAATTGACAGTTCCTTGAAAAGCAAAGCGGGGTTTAGGTTGATCTTGGTGATCGAACAGTCGATCAAGTAACCAATACGGCATCATGCCTCCTGAAGTTCCTTTTACGGATCTCGGCGCTGAACTTGAGTGGCCTCTTCAATTCTACGCGCGAGCAAGCTCGCGAAAACGAGATACTGCGCCGCTTTGTGCGCAGTAAGATCGTGAGTCAAGCTATGAGCCTTAGGATTTCGGATGCCTTGATAGGCCCCCTTAAATATTTGCATGAATCCGATCTGATCGTTTTGTCCCGATTCTGAAGAAACGTCGCTCAAAATTAGGAGTGGGTTTTTAAGGGATAGCGCCCGACTGATGAGAGCCTCCCCATCCTCGCTAATCCCTGTCCTGTGGCGGATGAAATCAAACACTGCCACTACAGAATTGAGAACTGCCTCTCTAAGGTGTCCGTCCAAAAAAAGTCTGAGAGCGTTGTCTCGAACTACCGGATGCAATAGTTCCTCAAACACGAAATGAACGTCGGGCACAGGCCCTGAACGATCAGATTCGCTAAAAGTGGGAGCAAGCCCAATTTCGTCGACCCATGTTCTTCCTCCTGGGTATTTCACTGGAGATACGAAATTCCATTCGTAGACCTGCGCGATGAAGTCACTAAATGATTCGTGCTTCAGAACCTGTTCATTTACGACGACGACCTCATTGCTGTCTAGCGGAAAATTGTTCCCGTAGCTGCTCCACCAGCCGCCCACATCAGACATGTAGCACAATGCCTCCGTCAATAGCCCATGCTTATCCTTTACGGCTGCAAGTAAATCTCCAACTTTGATTGGCTCGCGTAGGTGTTTGTCGTAGTGATTTCTTAAGTGCGTGTAAGCCGCTTCCAAACACAAGAGAATTCTAGATGCGCGCTTCGATTCAAGAAGTGGCAGTACATAGCCAGAGACGCGGTAAGTATCCTTTGTGTGATCAACCTTTACCAGAAAGTCCGAATGCCCTATGTCATTTAGCTGATCCATCCATTTCGGATACTTCGCGCGGAATCGCGTCGCGGGTACAGTGGGCGGAAGCCCGTTAGATTGTTCGAATATGGTCTTAAGCAAATCCAAAGTGGAGCCGCCCAAAGACTTCCTGACTTCATCAACATGGCGTACTTGCATTTTTAGAACCCAAGTGAAGATTTCATAATGCGAGGGTGTTAGTCCGTTGTCGCAGAGCGGCCAAAACCGGACGTTCATACATTGCGAGAAACCGTGGTACGTCCCTGATGGCTGGCTCCATTTGTGGACCCATGTGCTTGCTAAAAGCTCGACTGTCCAAGGCTCCACCAACACGTTGTGGGATACTTGCCCTTATAGCCGAGCATCGCGGTAATCACACGCGCGTTCATGCTCTTCAGAAAAATTGGGACATAGAAAGCGGTGTCTGATGCAAAAGTGCCTGGCTGGCCGGTATCCCATAAAGACTCGTGAAAGAGATCATTCCGTAATTTCACAAAACGATCCTGCCAGTCTAAGTTTTGTTGAATCCCCAAGTGTTGGAGGACAGTACTTATTCTCAGGCCGTGCGACGGTGCCCCTATACGGTCTCGCTCGGAGAGGAAACGGTAACAACCATCAAAGACCATATACGCGATCGAAAATTGCTCCCAATCCCACTCGTAGGCGCTAACCCTCGTATGCATGTAAAGTATATTCGTCACCAATTTTTGGTGGTCTTCGGACAGACTGCGCCATGTTTCATAAGACCGCGCCAGGTATGCCTCCATTTCGCCGTGTGTTGCCACGAAGTCTTGATGCTTCCGAATAGGGATACGACCGTCGATCCACCAGTCTTCGAAGTGTAAGCGGGTACCCAACCGATGAGCCAGGGAAAGCGAAGCGCTGGCGAAGAGCCCGCGATAGCCGCGCCTCGCGCGGCGTAGAGTCACTGTGGCGTCGCTCAGCCGCAGGACGCTCGCGGGCGCCGCAGGCACTACGCGCCGGTCCGAGTACGCCAGGGGACTTGGATGTCCCGTGGCGGATTCGGGAGGACCGGCGCACCCGGACAAAAGCGATTGAGTTCGTGACAAAACCCGCGTCCCACAAGCGAAGATCCGCGGTCTTGGTGGGTCGCTCAATTTTCAATTCGTGTGAAGCGGGCATTCGAAAGAGTAGTGCTGGGCGATCGGAATTCGGTAGTCGTTCACGAAGTTCGCGGCGCTCTCCGTCTACCACCTCATGTCGCACTCGCTCCGTATACGTCGCGGGCGGGTAGAAGTATCCATCCGTATGTGTCTGCTGCTGTACCCATGTGACAAGCTCTTGATACGAATCAAGGGGAACAAGTGTCGCGCCATCGAATTTGAAACTGCGCTCGGTGGGTATGAATCCAATGCGATCAGAGAAAGGTTTCATCAAGTTAGTTCCCACCGTGCTTTTCGCGGCCTTTTGTTTGGGTACCCCTCGTCTCTCCGCTTAGATAGTCTGGAATGTCCCTGTTCTTCGCCTTAATTATCTCTTCTAGCTCATCAAGCTGCTGGCTGAGGACGGGGTCGCGATGTTTGATGGCTACTGCACGGGCTCTTCGTAAGCACTTTTTGGCAGCGCAGAATCGATATGCCGATTTGAGGTGTAATGCGAGATGGTGAAGAGCATACCCAGCCAAATGGTCTCCTATTTCGTCAGATAGTGTGGCTGCCTCCAAAAAGTTATTCGTAAATGATTTGACGTAGTTATTCAGTTGTCGAGCATCTCCATTGGAGAAAGTGAGCAAGTATTCAAAGACGGGGTAACGTAGAATTGTGAATTTCATCCAGAGCTTTGCGCGGATACCGCGCATGCAGTCCATCTTGTACCGCAAATATCTTGCAGCCTCGATATTTCCTCTTGACATCAGTACGGACGCCTGAATTTTCTTGTTGCTGCTCTTCTGCGATTGGGTGATTGCTTGCGACAGGAGGGAATCAATCTCCGTATCAAGCCTTTCAATTAAAGTGATCAGCGATTCGTACTCTCTCTTGTCTGCCTCGGTGGCGAACTGAAACCAGCGCGGCGTGAGCCTCAGCATCGATCTGCGGTGGTGCCACACTGCAACTTGAAGCATGATTAGATCCGCAGTCTTTGCCATGAAATGCGCCTGCAAATCTGTCCGGCCCATTGTGTGTGCGATCCTCGCGCCCTCGATACTTAACGTTGCCTTTTTGGCATTGTCCCCTACGTTATCCAACGTGCTTAAAGCAACGTCTATGAGCTGCAGTCGAAGCTGGGGCTCCTTTATGCGCGGCTCTAAATTTAACAGCACGTCTCGCGCCTCAGCGCGTTTTCCTTGCGTCGCCAATTCCATTGCCCTTTTGAGCTCATCTTTTTCTGACATGGCGATACCTGTACCACATTCGCAAGTTGTGCCAGCTTTCTGCCGCTTTGTGTCTCAGGATTTTCAGGATGAAGAAAAAGTCTAGTGGATAGCGCCGAAACCAGTGGCGCCTTGTCTTCGGGCTGTGCGAGACAAAGTAGCTATAGCAATGGCCTATAACCATTCGGTTCGCTTCTTCCACTTGCTCGTTGCTCCACCATATATAGCCGCGCATTGGTATCCAGCTCATGGACAGCATAATGTCCGGTGACAATGGCAGCGTAAGCTGTACGTTTTTCTGCGCAAGGCCGGGGCCATACATTCGTTGCCACTGCAGATCCGGGTTAAACAGATTGCACGGATCGTCTGACGTGACGAATTTCGATCTTCCTTCAGTGCAGAGGAATGCGATGCTCATTTTGGTAAGCAACCGCGTAATATCCGGCAAGCTATGCATCATCCCCAGCTTGTGACCATCCTGTTTAAAGCGCTTAAGCCTGTCGGATTCGTGGGGCGGAATTTCGTGGGCTTTTTCCAGCGCTTCAGTTTGCCCGATCAGTTCGTCGATGAAGCGCTCCAGATTATCCCGGTGCCGCAACGTGCGCTGCAGCATTACGCTGACAAAAGCACATAAGTAGATGTATTCTTCCTCGGTAAGCGGAAGATGCTTTTTGATCTTCTCTTGGAGTATGGCCGCGTACCTGCTTTCCAGGTTTGATAGGGTTTCCTCAATCGCGTAGTTCTTTTCGCCAGTATCAAGTTTGAGTGTGTAAAGATCAGTCTCGGTGAAAAGGTTGGACGGCGCCTTTTTGCGACATTTCTTTTCACCCCGGTTGAATACCCAAACATATGGCTCTTGACCTGCAGGAGTATTTGGGTCCACCCACCCAGCAAGGTAGCACCGCGGCACGTAGTGTTGTTTTGTTGGTCCCTTTGCCACGGCAAAGATAATACTCCCAGGGATAGAAGAGAGCTGGTGGTTTCTGACGTTTAACCCCCGTTGAGCAAGCCGAGCACCGGAGCCAACACCGGGAGTCTTCGCGAGACCGTGTCGAGCCCGAGCGGCGTTGTTCAGTCGCCGGCGAGTTGGTCTCGCGCCCGGTGTTGGCGAGGAGCGCAGGGAACCCTCGCGTTGTGTGCGAGGGCGCAGCGATCGTGGGCGGATTTCTTTTCGTCCCTTTTCTTTGTCCGTTCAAAGAAAAGGGACCCAGGGTGCTGGGGCGGAGCCACCCGCAATTAGGACGTTGAGCGCGGACGAAGGCCGCTCGACAAAAAAATTATACCATCGACGAAGTCGCCCCATCCGGTTCCCCACAATACCTAAGAATCATCTCCCGCGCCGCATTGCGCAACTTGGTCGCCGCGTCTCACCCGCGCCCCTCCGGGCGCAGTGCCGCGCCGATGGTGATGCGCACCTCGCCGCGGCGCGGGAACCACTGGCCATCGCGCAGGATCGAGCGCGTGCCGCGGATCGCGAGCGGCGCCACCGTCAGCCCCGCGTCGGTGGCGTCTATATAAATAAGCAGGCACCTTGTTTTTCTTGTACCCCTGGCGTACGGTACTTGTCAGAAAAACATATCATTATTTCTGACAAAAATACGGCCCGATTTAAAGTGCAAAGTATTGATAACAAGATAAAAAACAGGATATACGGCACCGGCCGGGGTTCGGTGTTCACCCCTAGCGATTTCGTAGACCTTGGCAGCCGCGTTGCCGTGGATAAGGCGCTATCGCGCCTGGCGGCGAAGGGTACGTTGCGCCGGCTTGCACGCGGCCTCTATGACTTTCCGCGCCAGGACGCCCAACTGGGACCGCTGTTTCCCACCGTGCACGCGGTTGCCAGCGCGCTGAAAGGCCGCGATGCGATTCGGCTCCAACCAGCGGGTGGGTATGCGGCCAATCTGCTCGGTCTGTCGGATCAGGTGCCGATGCGTGTAGTGTTTCTCACTGATGGCGCCAGCCGTCGCGTTCTGTTGGGCCGTCAGCAAATCATCCTAAAACGCACCACGCCGCGCAATGTGGCCGCCGCCGGTAAGGTGAGCGGATTGGTGATGCAGGCATTGCGCCATCTGGGCCGCCGGCACATTGACGATCGCGTCATCGCGCTGCTGCGCAAACGACTGTCCGATCGGGATAAGAAACAATTGTTGAAAGATGCGTCCCTGGCGCCGGGTTGGATCGCCGAAATCATGCGCCGCTTGGCCAAACCGTAGCAAATGGACGCCTATCTTACGTTCGCCGCCGATCGACAGCGGCTGCTGTGCGAAGAGACGCAAGCTCGGCTCGGGCTGCCCGCGTCGAGCATCGAAAAAGACTTCTGGGTGTGCTGGACGTTGCGCGAAATGTTCGCGTTACCAGAGTGGGGAGAACGTCTCACCTTCAAGGGCGGCACTTCGCTTTCGAAGGGCTGGAAATTGATCGAGCGTTTTTCCGAGGATATCGATGTAGTGATTGATCGCGATTTCCTTGGTTTCGGCGGCGACACGCTGAGCAACAAGCAGTTGAACCGACTGCGGGAGACGTGCAGCGAGCGCGTACAGGCGGAATTGTTGCCGGCTCTGTTGCTTCGCTTCCGCGAGCGCATTCCCGATGCGGAGTCGTGGGTGCTGGAGCTGGCCGGCCCGGAGGATGATCCAGATCGCCAGACCATACTTTTTCGCTATCCGACCCGATTCAATCGTGCGGCGAACTATGTGCAGCCGGCGGTCAGAATAGAATTGGGCGCACGTTCGGAAACCGAGCCGACAGAGTCGCCCAACATCCAGCCGTTTATCGCGGAGACATTTCCCGACGTGCTTGGATCAAACTCAATCGTCCTGCGAACCGTTGCGCCGCGGCGCACGTTTTGGGAGAAGGCGATGTTGCTCCACGAGGAGACCTATCGGTCGGCGGACAAGCAACGCAAGCCGCGCCTTTCGCGTCACCACTACGATCTGTGGTGCCTGATTCGTAAGGGCGTGGCGGAGCAAGCGGTGCGTGACGAGGGTTTGTTCGAACGTGTCGCAACACACCGACGTCATTTCTTTCGGCAGCGCTGGATGGATTATGCGACGTTAAGCAAAGGGACGTTGCGCCTGATTCCGTTGAAAGAGCAGGAAGAAGGCTGGCGTCGGGACTATACGGCGATGCGTGCGGAAATGTTTTTCAACGACCCGCCGTCGTTCGACGACATTCTTGCCGTTGTGCGCGAGTTCGAACAGAACTTCAACCGCGCGCGAACCAGCCCAACTTCGTATTGAGTTAGTTGTAAAAGTTTCAACGCGGCGACGGACCGCTCAACCATTAATTCAAACCCCCGGCGTAGCCGCCCCTCCCTCCGGTTCCCCACAATACCTAAGAATCATCTCCCGCGCCGCATTGCGCAGCTTGAGCGCCGCCTCCCACCCACGCCCCTCCGGGTGCAGTGCTGCGCCGATGGTGATGCGCACCTCGCCGCGGCGCGGGAACCACTGACCATCGCTCAGAATCGAGCGCGTGCCGCGGATCGCGAGCGGCGCTACTGTCAGCCCGGCGTCGGCGGCGGTGAGGAAGGCGCCCATGTGAAAGGGCAGCAAGCCGACCTGGCGCCCGAACGTGCCATCGGGGAAGAAGACAAAGGAACGTCCGGCTTGCGCGGCCAGTGCGAGCCGGCGTGCGTCCTCGGCGCTGCGGCCAACCTCGAAACGCTCGACGAACTCGGCGCCGATGTGGCGCAGGAACGCACGCGCAACGAACTGGTCGAGGAATTCCCGTTTGGCGACGAAGCCGTACCTCGGCGGCAGCACCGCCGTGAGCACGATGCCGTCGATGTAGCTCGAATGATTGGTGACGAGGACGTGCGCTTCGTTCGGGAGTTGATCGAGACCGTGCACACGCACGCGCGTGGCGCTTAGCAGGATGAACAGTTTGGCGACGGCGCGGATAAGCCGCCGATTCAGCTCCGGGCGCGGGATCAGCGCCACGGCCGACCAGGTAAGCGGCGCGAAAATCCAGAACAACGCCCACAGATAGGCCGCGTACAGCAAGTCCGCGACGGTGTGCGACGCGCGCCGCCACTGCGGCGTGAGCCCGGCCCACAGTAGGCGCGCGAGCTGCCACCACAGCGGGTATTGTTGGCCGATGCGGCCTTGCTCGTAGATCTCGCGCGAGGCGGCGCGGCGGATTTTGCCGCTCGAGGTCTTGAGCACCGTGTACGGCGGCGCCAGCACCACCTCGTCCGGGGCGCCGCCGATGAGATCGGTGAGCGCGGCGTTGATCTCGCGGCGCAGGCGCTGGTGCGTGGGCGTGTCGGTGGCGCGCGTCTCGGCGAGCACGACCAGGCGCTCGGTGCCGCTCGCGCTGTCGCGGCTACCGAAGATCGCGACACAACCTTTGCGCACGCCGGGGATGTTGCCCACGGATTCTTCGAGTTCATCGGGATAGAGATTGCGACCGGCGCGGATGATCACGTTCTTCGCCCGCCCGGTGATGTAGACCTCGCCCCGCGCCATGTAGGCGCGGTCGCCCGAGTCGAGCCACTCGCCGTGAAACAAGTGCTCGGTTTCGTCGGCGTTGCGGTAATAACCGCTGGTGGCGGAAGGGCCCTTGAACTCCAGGCGTCCTTCCTCGCGCTCGGCCACTTCGAAGCCCGCGGCGTCCACGATCCGGATCTCGTGCTCCGGCAGCGGCCGGCCGCAGGCGACGAAGCGCAGCGCGGTGGGATCGTAGCGCGCAGCGGGTCGCGCATGACCGGTGTTCATGAATCGTTCGCGCTCGATGCGATCTATCAGTGGGCCGCGCGCGAGCGGCGGAAACGCGAGACCCACCGAGCTTTCGGCGAGACCGTATACCGGGAACATGGTCTCGGGGCGAAAGCCGACGGCACGGAAGCGCTCGGCGAAACGCGTGACCGTGTCGGGCGAGACCGCCTCGGCGCCGTTGAAGGCGATGCGCCATGAGGACAGGTCCAGGCCCTCGAGGTCGCGGTTCGTGACGTGCCGCAGGCAGAGTTCGTAGCCGAAGTTGGGCGCGCCCGAAAGCGTGGCGCGATGGCGGTGGATCGCCCGCAGCCACTCGCGCGGGTGCGCGAGGAACGCGAGCGGCGACATCACCGCGAGCGGCATGGCGTAGTACAGGCTCGTGAGCCAGGCGCCGATCAGGCCCATGTCGTGGTAGAGCGGCATCCAGCTCACGAACACATCGTTCGATGTGACCGCGACCGTCGCGCCCATGGCGCGGATGTTCGCGAGCAGAT
>JBGPGJ010000006.1:0-16263 GCA_041483795.1 Sulfurifustaceae bacterium | reverse complement strand
GCATGGACCCATATCATTACCATGCTTGAGCGCGCGAATATGACGGTCAAGGATCTTGTCAAAGTCACTCATTACTTGCTGCGTGCCTCGGACATCCCCGCGTATGTCAAAGTCCGTTCTCGTTTTTTAGGCGATGCTCGTCCTGCATCGACGTTGCTGGTGATTCCCGAACTGGTACGCCCAGAATTCTTGTTGGAAGTCGAGGCATACGCGGCGAGATCTTAATGATGATCTGTCGCAAATCGGGGTCAGCTCAGATCACAGTTTTCGCTAAAATAGCGGCGGCGGGAGGGGGTAGGGAACAACAAAAATGGAGCGGAGCGAGAGGCGAGTTAACTTAAGGCGTTACTTGATTCCGCTCGGGTCGTGGGTGGCGTTGGTATTGGGGCTGCTCCATTTGGCGGTTTTCGGCCTGATCGGATCGGCGTGATTTTTGCGAAGCCCGTCGTCGTGAGCCAAGCACCGCACACTGGTTGTTATCGCCGACTAAGTGGTCAACCATGAGGACTGACGCCATTATCGACCTCCGACACGCCAGAACCAGCCTTTTGGATATTGCTTACTTTGATCACGGGCGTCCTGACGATTTCCCGGTCGTGCTGCTGCACGGCTGGCCCGATGATGCGCTGACCTGGGAGCGCGTGAGTGCACCGCTAACTGAGGCCGGCTTCCGGGTGATCGTGCCCTACTTACGAGGATTTGGACCCACGCGGTTCTTGAGTGCCGAGACGCGGCGCAGCGGACAACTCGCTGCACTTGGCCAAGACCTCGTCGAGTTCGTGCACGCGCTGCGCCTCGAACATTTCGCGCTTGTAGGGCACGACTGGGGCGCGCGCGCCGCCGCGATCGCGACAACCGAATTGCAGGCAACGGGGTGCGTGACTCACCTCGTCATGCTGTCGGTCGGTTACGGCACTAACGACCCCGACCAGAAACTGCCGCTGCGACAGATCCAGAACTATTGGTACCACTGGTACATGTCGCTGCCGCGTGGTCTCGATCTAGTGCGGGATGATCGTAAGGCCTTCACTCGCTACATCTGGGACATCTGGGCGCCGAGCTGTAAGCTTACCCCAGAGGAATTCGATGCGACCGCCGCATCGTTCGATAACCCGGACTGGTTTGAGATCGTCATCAACTCCTATCGCCATCGCTGGGGCTACGCCGCCGGCGATCCGCGCTACGAGGCGCTTGAAAAGCGCCTCAATCCGGCCCCCAGGGTCCAAGTACCCACACTGGTCCTGCATGGTGCCGACGATCCATGCAACCACCCCATGACCTCGGAAGGCAAGGAGCCGTTTTTTACCAAGCGCTACGGACGCAAACTGCTCCCCGGTGTTGGACACTTCCCGCAGCGGGAAGCAGCCAGCGCAGTTGCCGGCGAACTCGTTTCCTTCTTGCGCGCCAATGAACCGAAAATCGGCGTCCGAGGTACGTAGCGAAAAGTAGTCGGAATGATTACAGATAGGCGGCGGGAGAAAAGCGGATCGGTGTGATTTTCCACGCCCTTGTTGTGAGTTTAGGTCCGTATACGGAGTATTAAGGATGAGAGCCCTCAAGTTGATTGCGTTTTGTATTGCCGTTTCGGCACCTTGCTCGGTTTCCATTGCCGACAATTGCCTCAAGTACGAACCTGAAGACCTGAAGCTGGTGGGAACAATCGAAACCAAGGTGTTCCCGGGTCCTCCCAACTACGAGAGTATGGAAAGGGGCGATTTTCCAGAAACTGCGTGGCTTTTACAACTTGCACAGCCTGTTTGTGTTGCCGAGGGCGATCTGCGAGATCAGCAAGTTTCCGAGCCGAGAGTGACGACGATACAACTTGTTTTTCGGGGAGATCAATTTGCGCATGCTGCACGACTCATAGGCACCAAGGTAGAAGTGCGTGGTTCGTTGTTTCACAAAAGTACCGGACATCACCATGCTCCGGTACTTATCTATGTTAAGGAAATAAAAAAGCAGTGAAGCGGGATTCGGAATGAATATGAATTGGCAGCGGGGAAAGGGCGAATAGGGGTGAGTTTCTAGATCAACAAGAAAAATAGAGCGGAGTGAGGTGCGAGCTAACTTCAGGCGTGTGTGATTCCGCTCCGGTCGTGGGTGGCGTTGATATTAGGGCTGGCCTATTCGGTGGTTTTTTGGTGGCTCGGCGGGCAGGGGAATTTTGCAGTCGCGATGTCGTTAGTTACGGTATCGTTATCCGTCGTGGCACGTCACTTCAAGCTGACGCTCGATGGCTATACCACTTCATCCGGCCGTAGGTTTTATATAGCAACCGCCGGTAAGTCCGTTCGCCGAAAGCGTTTGCCTGCGAGGTGACCTTGGATTGCCAAGGCGCTGTCAACCTCACCGAGCACCTCGAAGCCGACCTAGGCTCTCAAGCCACATGTCCACCCTGCCCAGCCATTGTTCGCGCAGACGTGTACGCCAGGGACGCCCGCGCCATTCCTCGTAGGCGATCTCCGTACTTTGACGAAAGTCTTCTTCGAACATCGCGCCGACCGCCTCGGCGAAATCGGTGTTTCTCACTTCCTGATTGGCTTCCAGATTCCAACGCAGGTTCCAGCGGTCGTGATTACTGGATCCGATCGACGCCCAGTCGTCGCATAGCACTGTCTTGGCGTGCAGGAAGCGCGGCCGATATTCGAAGATGCGCACGCCGTTGCGCAGCAGGCGTCCGTAGTATCGGTGCCCGGCGTGACGGACGGCCGGATGATCGGTGTAGGGACCCGGCAGGAGCAGGCGCACATCAACGCCACGACGTGCGGCACGCTTGAGTGCGCGCAATATCTTGCGCGACGGCACGAAGTACGCTGTGGCGATCCACACATGGTGTTCGGCCCGACGTATCTGATGGGGGAGCGAGTGCTTGATGTCCTGCGCGAAAACGGCGGTGGTGATGCCCACACGCCCGAGCATGTCATCCGCCCCCGCCGCCGGCGCGGGCGTCTTCACGTTGAGCGGGGTCGACGCGCGACGGTCCCACACGCGTCGAAAGAGCTCAACCCAGTCGGTGAGGACGGGTCCGCGGACGGCGACAGCGGTGTCGCGTCAACTGTTCGCGGGATCCGTCGGCGAATCGAAGTCGTCGGTGATTCCGGCGCCGCTCACGAATGCCACTTCGCCATCCACGATCAGAAGCTTGCGGTGGTCCCGAAACAGGTTATGCAGGAGCTTGCGCAAGTGGAGCGGGTTGTAGAACTGGAGGTCAACCCCGCCGTAGCGTAGGCGCTCGCGGTCGGTTGCGGCGAGATTGAGCGCACCATAGTCATCGAGCAAGAGCTTGACCGTAACACCACGCGCGGTTGCCGCCGTGAGTGCTTCGATAAAGCGCATCGCGACTGTACCGGACTCGAACAGGTAGATCTCTAGCAGCACGTAACGGCGCGCTTGCGCGATCGCTTCGAGCATACGTGGGAAAAAACGGACCCCGTCAATCAACAGATCAACGCGATTGCCTGTACGCCAGGGGAATGGATACATGTCATCCGGAGATCAGCGAGCGCAGCGCTTATTATTCACGGACTTGGAATCACGGAAGGTCCGCGCGACATCTCTTTCCAGAACGACAACGTTCGATCCTTCCACGAGGAGCTTCTGTACGTACTGCCCACGCACAGCTTTGGAGTAGTCGAAATCATACCCCGATCGAAGCCCGTCCTTCGATTTGGAGCGCTTATGCCGCATGTCGAAACTTGGTTAAGCGGCGCGCTTATGGGGCGGTGCCTTGCGAGTGGGGATACGCTTGATCTCGGCGCGGAGCCGCTTCTCGGCGTACCAGAGATCATAGGCCGACTGCAGGCGAAGCCAGAGTTCCGGACCGTTACCGCAGAACTTGCCAAGCCGCACCGCCATCTCGGGTGAAACCGCCATGGTGCCGGCGAGAATGCGATGCAGGGTCTGGCGACTGACGTGCAGCGCTTGGGCGGTCTGCGCAATAGTCATTTTCAGCGCCGGCAGTACATCTTCTCGAAGAATTTCGCCAGGGTGCGTCGGGGCCACCTTGGGAGATTCGCTAATCGTGTACTCTTTCTCTCGTGCCATGATTCTTTGCCTCTTAGTGATACTGCTCCAAGTCTACACGCCACGCCTCATTTTCGATCCATTCGAAGGTAATCCGCCAAGGTCCGTTTACTGATAAAGCGTAGCGCTTAGGTGTTCCATGTAACGGGTGAAGCCCGAACCCGGGAATGTTCAAATCCCTAAGTGACTGTGCCTGATGTAGTACGTGCACAAGCCGAAGTGCCCGTTTCTGAAGGTCTGGCCGAATGCCGGCACTTGCCCCGATCAAATACAAATCGCGCAGTCCCTTGTGGCGAAAGCTCCGAATCACGCGCTCCAATGTAGCGTAATACGCGACACATGTAAACCATCACGCGACAGCGGGGCAACGGCAGCTATCGCAGTGAACAAAAAGCGGCGGCCGAAGAAAAGCGGAGCGGCTGGATTTTCCAATCGCCAGCGGCTGGTTCTGCAAAAAGCTAGCTAGGAGGCCGGCGGCGCGCTCAAACGCAGCACGCCGCCGGCAGCGGACTGGACTATTTCTTTAGC
This sequence comes from Sulfurifustaceae bacterium, assembly GCA_041483795.1. Lineage (GTDB taxonomy): Bacteria > Pseudomonadota > Gammaproteobacteria > Acidiferrobacterales > Sulfurifustaceae > JAHFQD01. The sequence goes on along the minus strand of JBGPGJ010000006.1, from coordinate 11,712 downwards.
GCGACGTCGCGCAGCTGCTTCAGCGTGAAAAGGTAACTATCTTTGGGCAGGGGCTTGTGGCAGGCGAGGCATTCCGCCTGATTGACGCCACTGCGATAGACCTTGTCGGTGGTGAAGACAGCGTAGTTCCAGTCGTCGTTGCGCAGCATCTCGGGAATCTCCGCGCCCCAGCCGGCTTGCCTTTCCATCGCGGTATATAAAATGAGCTTGTCGGGCGCGAAGAAACCGTCGCCGCCCTTGACCGGATTCTTCTGCTCGTCGAGCTTGACGGTGAAGACTTCCACGAAGAGCACGGAGCCGTCGGGCAGGGGGGCGCCGGCGCGCGCCGCTTTGAGGGCCGCGGAGTTGGCGTAGTAATAGCGCACCTGCTTGCGGTCCGGGAAGTCGATCGTCATGTATTTGGTGAAGCTCGCCTTGTAGTCGGCGGGGAATTTCACACGCGTCTTGGCGACGTTGGGCAGGAACTCCGACAGCGTGGCGCTCGCCGAAGCCCCCGGCAAACCGGCAAAAAACGCCGCCACGTTTTCGATGTCCTTGCCGTCGAGCTGACTCGCGATCGCGTTCATCAATTCGTTCTTGCGCTTGCCGTCCTTGAAAGCCTGAAGCTGGTTCGTCAGATATCCGGCCTTCTGACCGGCAAGGTTCGGGATTGCCGCGGCTACACTCACGCCGTTGCCGCCATGACAAGCGGCACACACTGCAATGGCTCTAGTTTTGCCGGCCTCAACATCCGCCGCCTGCGCGATGGATATGCCGGCGAACATCGCAAGTAAGACTACTAGAACTTTCATGGATTGCCTCCTGATCTTCGACCCGGTGGAAAGAAAAAAGGTTAACACACCTTTAGCACCCGTGGTATCAAGACTGAGTAAGACCAAAGACGACCAATAGGTGAGAATCGTTGAGGCCGAAGGGCCAGAGTTGTTGAAACGTAAATAAAATCGGGATCGGGGTGATTTTCCAGACTCATCCATGCGAGCCGCGCACGGCACCGAGGCCGGGAGTAGTATGCAAGTATTGATCGAGCCTAATAAGATGTATAGCTTTATCCGGGTGATTGCACTGCTTCTCGCGGGTCAGTTGGGGTGTCGACTCCAGAAGATTGTGCGGGGTTCTATAAGGTTTGTTGTTGACGCGCCTCGCAGTAAGCGTATCTTGACTCGTTAAACCGTTGGGCCTTGGGTGCCGATACGCTATATCTGCACGCGAGCGGGTCGACGGCAATACCGATTCGGAGGTGGAGACGATGGGCGTTGATCGTAGAGCCGTCTTGATGATGTTAGCGATCGTCGGGCCGATGACGATGAGCGGGGGTGCGTCTGCGAGTGCCGAGGAAATTTACAAATCCGTTGATCAAGCTGGCAAGGTCACGTATTCAGCCGCGCCGCTCGCGGATGCCGTGACCACGAAAACGCTGGAGCCGCCCAATCAGCCGACGCCGGAGCAAGTGTGTGCCGCGGAAGAACAACACCAACTTATTAAGACCCTCGGCGCGGAGTTGGAGAAAAACCGCAAGCAGCGCGAGGAAGAACAGGCGCGCAAAGAGGCGGAGGAGCGCGTGCAACAAAATGCCACCCAGCTCGCGATCGTGTACGTGCCGGTGCCGGTGTTTGTGGGGCCGATCCGCCCGCTATCGCATTTTAACCCTCGACTGCCTCTGGCCCGACCGCACGCGCGGGACCAGATGTTAGATGTAGGAGTCAATATACGAGGTCTTGCAATGTAAGAGAAAATCAGATCGGCATGAACATTCGAACGTGCTTACGTTGACTCTTGTCGAAAAACGTGGAGAGGGATCGGCGTGATTTTCCAATCCCCTCGTCGCATGGCGAGGACCGCAATTAGGACGTCTTCGAATCAAACGGGCATGATCAAGAATCTGAGAAATCTCGGTGTGCAATCCGCGAAAATGCTTGCCAAGGCCGGCATCGTCTCAGAAAAGAGGCTTGGCGCTCGGGGGGCCGTCGTGGCGTTCCTTGCCGTCAAGCGCGCCGGTTGCTCGCCCAGCCTGGATTTGTTATGGGCGCTTGGAGGAGCGTTGACTGACCGCGATTGGAAGGAGGTCGCGAAGAATGACCGCCTCAGCTTACTGACTCAACTTGAGGATGCTGAAAAGAAGAGACAGTCGAGGCCAGAGTGAATAAAAGCACGCAGCGGGAGAAAATCGGATCGGCGTGATTTTCCTAACCCATCCCCGCTGCCTTACCGGCTCCGCCCCACCCGAGTCCGAAGGCGAGCATTGCTCAATTCTTTAAGTGATCGAAACGATTACTTTGGGGTCGCCGGGCACTCGAACTCAATTTGCAATACTAAACTTGATAATGGCAGAGTGGGACTGTTTAGCAGCTTCGGACCATGCTCTTTTGGCAGCGGTGCAGATCCTTTCTGGGGTTTACTAAGAATTAGTTCGAGGCACCGCTTATCCTGACAAAATTACTTGAGAAGCCAACCAACATGAAAAACTGGATGTGGATCGGAAAGTACATTGTTGTGATCGTAGCGGCTTTGGTGCTCGGTGGTGCGATCGGCGAAATGACGTTGTTCAAACAGACCGCTCTTGGAACTCCAAAATTGACGGCGGCCGGGTTGGTGACGTTTATGGGCTTCACCGGGGCGCTGTGCTTCGTGTGGTTGCTTGGTCACCGGGCCGCGCTTCAACTGCAGGCATCGGGCGGTAAGGCGTCGTTCCTCGGTTTCATTCTTGTGCCCCTTGCTACTCTAATCATTGTTTCCAGCGCCTACAGTGTGCTCCTGGTGATTCTCAGAGCGTTTCTGAGCGCAAGCCTTCAGAACATGTACAACTGGCTGTTCGTTCTTGGGATAACCGCATCCGCGATCTGGCTCGTGGTTGCGCTTTTCCAGCACTCGGATTCGCTAATGGAGCTCTTTGCAAAAAAGGGACCGGAGTGAATAAAAGCAGGCAGCGGGAGAAAGCGGAGTGAGGCGGTTTTGTTGAGAAAAAAGAAAAATGGAGCGAAGCGAAATGCGAGTTAACTTTAGGCGTGTGTGTGATCCCTCTGAATCAGGTCGTGGGCGTCGTTGATATTGGGGCTGATCTATTTGGTGGTTTTCGCCCTGATTGGATCGGCGGAATTTTCAAAACCCCGTCCTCGACCGCCCCGCATTCAATTTTCACACTTCGAGGGCGCAGGGGACGGTAGGTCGTGTATTGTCCGGTCGCGCTGATATACTGGGTATTGAGTTAAGCCCGAGCGAAGAGTCACCAATGGCCGGCGCAAACCTGAAAAAGACCGCCCACGAGCTCATTGATCATTTGCCCGAGAACACCACGTGGGATGACGTGGTGTATGAGGTCGTCACTCGTCGGGAGATTGAGTTGGGATTGGCGGACAGCGATGCGAATCGCACCACTCCGGTTGAGGACGTGATCAAGGAGTTCGGCATCGACGCATGAAGGTCCATTGGACGGATCGAGCCACGTCGCGCTTAAAGCTCACCCACGATTACATCGCTCAAAACTCCCCGCTCGTAGCGAAAAAGGTTGTTGAGCGAATCGTCATTCGCTCCCGCCAGATCGGCGGGTTCCCACAATCAGGACGCGCCGTTCCCGAGTACCGCCGCGATGATCCGCGCGAAGTATTAGAGCGACCCTACCGCATCATCTATCGCGTTTTGCCCAACCGCATCGATGTCATAACGTTGATGCACTATCGCCAACTGCTACCGAGCGATTTCGAAAAGCTGGATTAATCGTTTAAGAACGACCGCTGATGGTTTTCGGCCTGATAGGCGGACAAGGAAATTTCGCGGTCGCGCTGTCGTTGTTTGCGGTATCGCTCTCCATCGCGGCCTACGGCAACTCGACCGCGCCAAAACGAGTGACAAGGAATCGCGAGCTGGGCCTATCGGCGGTCCTAAAGCCTTTTTAGTGCGGCTTTACAATACGAATACGTACGACATTACGTACGGTGCGTTCATGAGCACCCATTCTGCCAGCGAAGCGCGCGCAAAGTTATACCGGTTGATCGACCGAACCTCCACGACGCACAAGCCGATCCTGATTACCGGGAAGCGCAACAACGCGGTCCTGATCGCGGAAGACGATTGGTCGGCGATTCAGGAGACGTTGTACCTGCTTTCTATCCCCGGGATGCGGCGATCGATCAAGAAGGGGATTGCGACACCGGCGAAGAAGTGCAAAAAGGATCTTGCTTGGTGAGCTGGACACTCGTTTTTACGAATCACGCGCAAAAAGACGCAAAGAAACTCGCGGCAGCCGGGTTGAAGGACAAGGCCCAGGGGTTGCTCGACATCCTGCGTGAGAATCCCTTCCGTAACCCACCGCCGTACGAAAAGCTTGTCGGTGACCTTGCCGGCGCTTACTCTCGGCGCATTAACATCCAGCATCGTCTCGTTTACCAAGTTTTGGAAAAGAAGCGAATCGTCAAAGTACTTCGGATGTGGACGCATTACGAATGACAGGCAACAAGTTGGAGTAAATAGAAAGCGGCGGCGGGGAAAGGCGGAGTGGGGTGGTTTTGAGGATCAACAAGAAAAATGGAGCGAAGCTGGATGCGAGTGAATTTCAGGCGTTACGTGATTCCGCTCGGGTCGTGGGCGTCGTTGATATTGGGCCTGATCTATTTAATCGTTTTTTGGTCGATCGGCGGACAAGGAGATCTTGCGGTCGCGCTGTCGTTGTTCGCGGTATCATTATCCATCAAGGCTTATGGTAACTCGACTCCGCTGAAACGAGTAAAAAGGAATCGAAGCGGCGCGAAGCAAAGACGGAAAATCGGATCGGCGTGATATTCAAGCGTTAGAGGAACGTTACCGGCTGACCCAGGAAAACCCGGGGGCAGTTCACAATTTCCACTAATGTAGCGTTTGCGGGAGGAAATCGGATTGAGATGATAAACTGACTTTTGTTTTTCCTTGCCTAGCACCGGCGACGATCGTAGCTCGAAAGAACTAAACAGGAACTGTTAACGATGAAGAACAAAATCACGAAGAAACGCCTTCAACAAGTGCGTCGGAAACTCGCCGCGAATGTTAGCAAGCGACGGGAACAGCTTGGACTTACGCAGCAAGCGCTGGCCGACATGTCGGGAATTCACCGAACGCACGTGTCGTTGATCGAGCGACGGTGCGTCGATCCGTCCCTTGTCACCGTGTGGCGCCTGGCGACCGCGCTGCGTACAAAGGTGGGCAACTTGATGCGCTGAAAGGCCAAGTGGCTCGGAGTAAGAATCGGCAACGGGAAAAAATGGGATCGGGGTGATTTTTCAAGCCCCATCGTCACGAGCCGAATACTGGCCGCACTTGCGGTCCCTGCGCCCTTCGATGTGTGAACAATCGCCGCAAATGAATGTCCATGGTTGGACTAGCTAGCCGGTAGTTAACTGTACGTGCCTGCATGGAGGAAAATCATGAACGGTCGGATGCTTGGTTTTTGGAAAGAATATAGAGGACTCGTGTTGTTCGTTGCGCTGCTATCGGTATTTAGGAGCGCGATTGGCGACTGGAATGACGTGCCGTCTGGCTCCATGCTCCCGACCATTCAAGAAGGCGATCGAATACTGGTCAATAAACTCGCCTACGACGTCAGAGTACCTTTCACTCACATCTCCGTCGTTCGAATCGCCGATCCGGCCCGCGGAGATATTGTCGTGTTTGACTCGGAACAGGCGGGAAAGAAATTAGTGAAACGTGTAATCGGTCTGCCGGGTGAAATCGTCGAGATGCAGTCGAACATCATCTTCATTGGCGGGCAGCGCTCGGATTATGTGCCACAGTCCTTCACCGCGACGAGGGTCGGCGCCGACTCAACAATTGATCTTTCCGAAGAGATCGAAAATATCCGCCACCCGGTCAGGATTTCCGCCCGACCGGACAATCCCATGAGCAGTTTCGGCCCGGTCAAAGTGCCCGATGGTTATTATCTGGTGCTGGGCGATAATCGGGACAACAGCGCCGACTCGCGCGTTTATGGGTATGTGCCGCGCGCTGAGATTACCGGGCGGTCGAGAAAAGTGGCCTTTTCCTTGGACTACGATCGCTACTTCGCCCCGAGGGGAGATCGCTTCTTTCGTGAGCTCCAGTAATAGTTTATCGAACCGGCCGGTAAAAAGTCGGAGTGAATGAAAATAGGCAACGGAAGAAAATCGCATCGGCGTGACTTGCCAAACCCGTCGTGGCGACCCGAAATCGCTCCTAGGTCGGAAAATTGGTGTCGGAGCGAGTCATCCCTTATTATTTTGTTCAACCGGTCTTTATGCGCTAGGAACCGATGGAATCGATCATCGCTTGCAAGACCTGCGGACTGCGGCAGCGTATCGGGGCGTTACAACTGGGTACCGTGGCTGAGTGTTGCCGCTGCGGGTCGACCATCAGTCGGCGCAAATCCAACAGCCTTGATCGCACGGCGGCGTTCTCGCTGGCCGCGCTGATTTTTTACGTACCGGCTAACGTCTATCCGATTCTGAGTATGGATTTTTACGGCGCGTACTCGGAAAACACCGTTTGGGACGGCTGCGTGAAACTGTTTGAAAGCGGCCAGTGGCCGGTGGCCGTAATCGTCTTTTTCGCCAGCATTTTGATTCCACTACTAAAACTGCTCGGGCTTTTCTCTTTGGTCGTTACGACGAAATTTAAACCCGCGTACCTGCGGCAGGAACGGACTTGGATTCACAAAATCATTGAAGCGATTGGTCCATGGGCAATGCTCGACGTGTTTCTCGTGGCGATACTTGTGGCGTTGGTGAAGCTGGGGCTGCTTGCCACCGTTCTGCCAGGTCCGGGGCTCGTGATGTTCACCGCGGTGGTGGTGTTGACCATACTGGCTTCGGCCAGTTTTGATCCAAAGTTAATTTGGGATGAAAAGGACAAGAGGCCATGACCGATTTACAGAATCGTTCCGGCGTCGCCAAAAAAATTCCTCGGGCGAAGGTGAAGAAAAGCGGGTGGAATTTCCCCGTCGTGTGGGTGGTTCCCGTGATTGCCGCCCTCGTTGCTGGCTATCTCGTTTACGACCGCGTTCAGGATTACGGTCCGACGATCACCATCAAGTTCAAGGATGGCAACGGCCTCAAAGCCGGCAAAACGGCGATTCAGTATCGCGGCGTGCGGATAGGCGACGTGAAGGCGGTCGAATTGAGCGATGACCTGCGGGACGTGCTGGTGGAGGCGCGCCTGCAACGTTCGGTCGCCTCGGTTGCCCGGGAAGGATCGATTTTCTGGATCGTGCGTCTCGAAGGGGGAATTGAAAACATCACTGGCTTGGGGACGGTCATTGCCGGATCGCACATTGAAGTGTTGCCGGGCACCGGCGAGCCTAAATCGGAATTTGTCGGCCTGGAAAAGCCGCCGGTGGTGTTAGAAGGTAAGGAGCTGAAACTCGTTCTGTTCTCCAACCGCCTCGGATCCTTGAAACCCAATACGCCAGTTTATTATCGCGGCGTCGAAGTGGGTGCCGTGCAGGCTTACCAGCTCAGTGCCGACGCGACCTCGGTGGACATCCGCGTGTTCATCAAGCAACGGTACGCAAAACTGGTCCGGAACGGCTCGAAGTTTTGGGAAGCGAGCGGAACGGACGTGAAATTCGGCTTGTTTAGCGGCTTGGAAATCAACATGCAGTCGCTGAAGTCGTTGGTGGCGGGCGGGATCGCCTTCGCCACTCCGGACGATCCACAGGCCAAGGTTGTGAAGGACGGGACGGCGTTCCGCCTTTACGACGCACCTAAGAAGGAATGGTTGGAATGGAAGCCGGAGATACCGAATCCATAGGAGAAATAGCGTAGAGAAACCAGGAGCCACTGGGTCACTGGGGTCAGAGCGAATAATTAAGTCTCCATTGGGAGAAAATCGAATCGGCGTGATTTTCCGAAACGCCGTCGTCGCGCGCCGATATTCGGTCGAATAGCGACATGACGTGAAAGATTTATTACGAACCGTAAGCTTGGCATGGCGTTGAATTCCCTCACCCAAGCGTTGCCGCGCAATCGCTGCTTTCCTGAATAAGTCGGCCGCAAAGCAATCAACTTGCTTGCGTTTTTATCTTGCTTGACAGCAATTTGATCGGATCGCTACGATGGCCCCCGACGCGAAGTCGCGGGCCGGTCGGAAATTTTTGAACCCGTTGATTGTTCTTCGCGAAAGCTCTAGAGATGGGCATTTATGTTTCGATGCGCGCCTCTCGGGCGGTTGTCTCGTCCCGTGCTGAATCCTCGATGTCGAAGCACGGTATTGCGAGACGTTCAAGTATGCGCAAACAAGGAGAAATTGTCATGGTTAAAAGAGCTTTAGCAATGGTGTTGTTCCTCGGAGTTGTCTTTTCTCTCTCAACGTTCGCAGATGATTCAGACGACTCCCTCATACGGTTCAGCGGTGGAATAGGGGTAATCCCAGCTAGAAGCAATGTTGGGCTTTTTGCGCCAAACATTGTCCTCGGCGTGAATCCCGGCGGGCAGCCGTGGGTGATCGAACGCCTTAGTGCCGAAGCGAAGCGCGATGGCCAAATCTCGGTTCAAGGCCGTGGACTGCTGCTCGGAGGCGGTAACGGCATCGGTACGAACGGCGGACAGAGTGTGCGCGCGCGGCTCTTCTGCGCCGGTGTCGCGCATGACTCGGAGTTGGTGGCACTAGAACCGAACGGCAATTTCAAAATCGAAAGTGTTCTAACGCCATTGCCGCCCGATCCGTGTGCCAACCCGGTGCTCTTGATCGTGAGCGCTGGGGGGAATTGGTTCGCGGCTGGAATCCCTAAGGACTAAGATTCCCAATCGACTTAGCGGCGGGGCGCGAGCGCCCCGCCGCTAAGTCGTCTAGTCGCACCACGTCACCTTAAGCCGTGGGCATTCATGCACGGGTGCACAAATCGCTATGGCCCCGTTCGTTTTGGTTTCGTCCGGCTGGGATCACTGAAGCAAAAAAATGGGGTCAGGTGCCCAAAAGAACATGACGGGAGAAAATCGTAGTGGTGTAATCAGGAGGATCAATGAAACGTAAAGCATCTGCCGTCTGGAAAGGCGGCCTGAAGGATGGACACGGGACGATCTCGAGCGACAGCGGCGTTCTAAAGGAAACACAATACTCTTTCAGTACGCGCTTCGAAAACGGCGTGGGTACCAATCCCGAGGAGCTGATCGCCGCCGCGCATGCCGGTTGTTTCTCAATGGCGCTCTCGGCACAGTTGGGTGAAGCCAACATTACTCCCGAAAGCATCCGCACCGTTGCCACCGTGACGATGGACAAGACCGACGCCGGTTTCACCATCACCGCGGTTCATCTCGACGTCACCGCCAAGGTACCGGGGGTATCCAAAGACGCCTTTAATACAGCCGCGAACAACGCCAAAGCCGGTTGCCCGGTCTCCCGCGTGCTGAATACCAAGATCACCATGGACGCCCGCTTGGAAACGTAAGCTTCGACCTCTGATCAAGATCGATGGAATCAGGGTGAATAAAAAGTGCGCACGGGCAGAAAATCGGATCGGGTGATTTTCGAAATCGTCCACACGTCTGTTGCTTCATAAAAGTCCAATGCGCCATGGTACCGAATAGATATCTATTCAACTTAATCCGACGAACAACACCTCATGACACAGACGGTCCCCCATCGAGTCGGTCTGTACCTGGCCCTGGTGCAATTTTTCTTTACCATCACCTGGACGGTTTATGTAATCTTTCTGCCCAGGCTCGCCGCGCAAGTCGGTATTCCACAGCGTGCGGTGATTTTCATCCTCATGTTGGATCAGTTCATTTTTGTGCCCATGGATTTCGCCATGGGCATGATGGCCGACCGCGTGGCGCGCGTGGTAGGGCGGTTGGGTTATATCATCCTAGGCGTAACGCTGGTGTCTTGTCTCGCATTCCTGCTGTTACCATTCGCGGCGCCGCAAGGAGCGGCGTGGTTATTTTTCGGGCTAACCATACTCTGGGCGGCGAGTTCGTCGGTGTTGCGCGCGCCGCCGCTAGCACTGTTGGGCAAATACGCGCTGCGCTCCTCGGTGCCGTGGCTGTCGGCATTGACGCTGTTCGGCTTAGGCGTGGCAAATGCGGTCTCACCCTATCTTGCGGTCGCGCTACGCGAGACGGATCCACGCCTACCCTTCGCCCTCTCCGGCATCGCACTCGCGGTAGCGACGCTCGGCATTATTTGGGTCGAGCGCAGTTTGGCAGGCGGGTCCGATGCGCCTGTTGCAGCGGCGAAGACCACGGTCGCCAAACCGGTACAACCCGGTGTTTTGGTTCCTGATCGCCGTCGTGCTGCTAGGCCTGGCCTCTCAGATCCATGTTGCCCTTAACAGCACGCCGCTATATCTGCGTTACGCCAAGCCAGACGATCTGGAATATCTAACGCCGGTGTTCTCGATCGGCTTTAGCCTCCTGATGCTACCGGCGAGCCTGGCGACGCGGCGCTACGGTGGGCTGGTGGTAATGGGAGCGGGTGGAGTGGTGGCGGCGTTGGCATCGTTGCTCGCACTCAACGCCGGTAACCTCGACACGTTGGTAGCGATACAGTTCATCGCCGGCGGTGCCTGGGGCTGCGTGTTGATGAGCGCGATGGCGGCGGCGCTAGCGATCGGTCATACCGGACGCGAAGGTAAGGTTACCGGAGCGCTGTTCTCACTATTGGCACTGGCTGCGTTTGCGCGGGTGGCCATCGTCGCTGCGGAATTGAACAAAGACCCGCCGTTCATCGCGCTGCTAGGCTGGGTGCCAGCCGCCGCATGGGCTTTGGCCGGATTGCTCTTACTATTGCTGCTACCCGCGCAACGAAAGCTTATGAGTTTGTGAAGCCGTAACGGCTTCGCCAGAGGAAATCGCGGTTGGAAAAAAAATCGGTTCACGGCGAATAAAAAGTACGCGGCCGGAGAAAACCGGATGGGTGTGATTTTTCAAGCTCTGTCGTCGCGCGCCGAAGCCGACCCAGCTTGTCCGAAATCGGATTTCCGCGCAACTCTTTTGACCTGTTAGTGTAGATAGGGGTATCTTTCGCGTCACCTCGATTGCTTCCGGCTGTCAGTACTGCAGGCGGCGCCGATCGTGGCTCATATTTCCTATGGTCGAAGCGGAGGCCTACTCGAATGCCTATCTTCCAAAAGATGTTCCCGGTCTTTCTACTTAGCATCTTGCCGATCCTCACGCCTCACGCAGCGCAAGCGCAGCAGGCGAAGTCGCCCGGGTTTCCCGACGCTCCAGGCAAGGGGGTGCTCTTGAGCAAATGCTATCAATGCCACAACCCCTCAATGTGGCAAGATCATCGGCAGGATCGCAAGGGATGGGAGGGCGCGCTCTACCGCATGGTTGGGCGCGGTGCGCTCTGGACCGAGGATGAGATCAAGAGCATGGCCGACTACCTCGCGGCGGTGTACGGGCCGGAGCCAAGCAAGGCGTTAAAATAGGATGGCAACGGAGACAACCATGAGAGAACTTGTTGCACGGTATCTGTCACGCGCGATCTCGCGGCGCAGCTTCCTGAAAGGGTTGACCACTGCCGGGATCTCGTTGGCATCGGCGGAATCTATTCTCCAGTCTCTGGTCCCGATCGCCCACGCCCAGGAAGCGCGGCGCGTGGCGTCTGAGGCGATCAAGATCATCGAGGGAACCGGCGGAGCGTGCTTCGCCGAGCAGCTCATCGCTTCGGGGGTCAAATACGTTTTCGGAAACTCCGCCAGCGAAGATGCCCAGTTCTACGAGGCGCTGGTGGATCGGCCGCAGCTCAAATATATCCTGACGCCGCACGAGGGTC
>JBGPGJ010000005.1:0-17516 GCA_041483795.1 Sulfurifustaceae bacterium | reverse complement strand
CGGAGAATTTCCGCAAGATGCTGCTGGCCATGGCGAGCGACATCCGCGTCATTCTCATCAAGCTCGCCGACCGTCTGCATAACATGCGCACGCTTTCCGTACTGCCCGAGGAAAAGCAACGGCGCATTGCACGCGAGACCATGGACGTGTTCGCGCCGCTCGCCAACCGTCTTGGTATCTGGCAGGTCAAGTGGGAGCTCGAGGACCTCGCGTTCCGCTACCTCGAACCCGTGACGTACAAACGCGTCGCCGGGTTGCTCGCCGAACGGCGCGTGGATCGCGAGGCGTATATCGGGCGTTTCGTCGAGTGGCTGTCGCAAGCGCTCAAGGAATCCGGCGTCGAAGCGGAGATCAGCGGGCGCCCGAAACACATTTACAGCATTTGGCGCAAGATGGGGCGCAAGGGCAAGGACTTCAACGAGATTCACGACGTGCGCGCGGTGCGTGTGCTGGTGAACAACGTTCGCGACTGTTACGCCGCGCTCGGCGTCGTGCACTCGGCGTGGCCGCACGTGCCCGGTGAGTTCGACGACTACATCGCTACGCCCAAGGAGAACAACTACCAGTCCATTCACACCGCGGTCGTCGGTCCCGAGGGTAAAACGGTCGAGGTGCAGATCCGCACGCATGAGATGCATCGTCAATCCGAGCTCGGGGTGGCGGCGCACTGGCGCTACAAGGAAGGCGTGCGCGGCGACAAGAGTTTCGACGACAAGATCGCATGGCTGCGCAGCCTGCTCGAGTGGAAGGACGAGGTGGCCGAGGCCGCGGAGTTCGTGGATCAATTCAAATCCGAGGTGTTCGCGGAGCGCGTGTACGTGCTCACGCCCAAGGGCAACATCGTGGACTTGCAGGCGGGCGCCACGCCGCTCGATTTCGCGTATCACATCCATACCGATGTCGGTCATCGGTGCCGCGGCGCCAAGGTCAACGGCCAGATGGCGCCGCTCACCCACAGACTTAAGACGGGCGATCGGGTCGAGGTGTTGACGGTGAAGGAGGGCAGTCCCTCGCGCGATTGGCTCTCGCCGCATCTGGGCTACCTGCACACCTCGAAGGCGCGCTCCAAGGTCAGTCAGTGGTTCCGGCAGCAGAACTACGAAACCAGCGTCGCCGAAGGACGCGCGGCGCTCGAACGCGAGTTCGACCGACTCGGCATTGCCGATGTCAACTACGACAAGCTTGCGGATCGCTTCAAGTACACCAAAACCGATGACTTTCTCGCCGCCATCGGACGTGGGGAAATAAAATCGGGACAGATCATGACAGCGGTACAGGAGCTGGTCGAGCCCGCGTTACGCGAGGTGAAGCCGCCGCCGCCGGCGCCGCGCGCACCGGCGGCGCGCAAGGCTGCGCCCGGCGTTACCATCCAGGGCGTAGGCAATCTGCTCACGCGCATGGCGAAATGCTGCAACCCGGTGCCGGGCGATCGCATTGTTGGCTTTATTACGCGCGGGCAGGGTATCGCCATTCACCGTCAGGACTGCCCCAATGCGCTGCGGCATCACAACGAAAGTGGGGAGCGTTTGATCGAAGTCGGCTGGGGTGCCGGCGGCGACCAGACCTATCCGGTAGACGTGGAAGTGACGGCCTACGACCGCGCCGGGTTGTTGCGCGACATCACGGGATTGTTGGCCAACGAGAAGATCAACGTGCTCGGCGTGAACACCATCACCGACAAACAACAGGTCGCGTACATGACCTTCACGCTAGAGATCCCGAACGTGGAGACGCTAAGTCGCGTCCTCGTGTTGATCGACCAGATTCCGAACGTCACAAGAGTGCGGCGCAAGACGCACTAGCAGGCGCGGAAAGACGTCTCGCCGCTCCGACGCCAGCCGGAACCAGAGACGCGCTCCTAATCTTTCTTCGGAGCCTGCCAGCCGTCTTCCTTGCGTTGACCCTGGCCCTTGCGTCGCTCTTGTTTAGTCGGTTCCCAGCGTATGTCTGCACGACGATCGCTTTTCTGTCGCCGCTGGATCCGACGTTTATTCAACCCGGAATATTTTGCCGTCATGCGATTGCCCCCTACCCTCGTTTTTAGCTGTGGTCGGAGAATACCAAATTAGGCCGATTCTTGTCTTCCCCGTTCAGCGTCGCCTTTGAAGCGGTTCCGATCATTAGAGAAAACGTGGGCCTTGAGGAAATTGCCGACAGAACCTGGAACGTCTACTTCGGGCCGCTCACACTCGGTCGCTTACTCGAACGACACATGAGAATCGAGGATGCCTATGGCAGACTAAAACGCCACCAGGTGTAACCCGTGTCCCCGGACTATTTTGTTACCTATCTCCCCGACCGGTCATCCAAGCGCTGTTCCCGCCGATTCTGGGCCCCGAGCAATAAGACGCAGCCTTGATCGTTTATACGAAATGCGCAGTAGCAACGGTATCGCGAAGAGCGACCGTCGCCCGCTGCGGTGCTTTGAGGCCAAGTTAGAAAACGGCCGGTGTGCGTACCGATGACACCCGTAGGAGTTCATGCGAATTCCTCGTCGAACAGCAGTTTCCACGCCGATCGGTACGCCACCTGATCCTGAGTATCGGCTGGCAGCCTTTTCAGAAATCCCCGCAGGTTGAAGTTCCAGTCGCGCACCCGGTCCATTCTGTCGCCGCCCAAATCGAGCGCCGCGAGAAAACGCCGGGGATACGCGACCAATAGATCAACCCATTCTTTTTTTAGTCCGCCGTCATCGTTCCACACGCGTGCATGCCGCTGTCCGTTTACCGGGTAGACGGACGAGGCGCCGCCGAACGCGGTGTCGAAATACAGGTTCGGATATTTCTTGATCAACCACTCGACGTAGCTCGCCGAATATTTCTGCGCGCGCTCGATATAACGAATCTGCGCCAGGTGACACCAGATGACTTTGGCTTTGGGATACGCCGCCAACATTTTTTCCAGCGGCGCAAGCAACTCGTCTTCAACTTCGTAGTGAATCTGGAACGGCAATCCTGAGGTTTCGCTCAAGCGGAACAGCCGATGTCCCGCGGGACCGTCGATCGGGATTGCGACGTCGCGGTCTAATGCCCCGCGCTGGACCTGTCGCGGCGAAGGATAGTGCCGGAATTCGAACTCGCCCATTAGCAGATAAGCGCCCTGATTCACCTGCTTTTCGTATTCCTTCAGAAAGATGTCTTGTTCTTTGGTCCATGCCGGCGGCACACCGCCGTTGCCGGTCGGAATAAAGCGGTCCGGGTATTTCTCGATCAACCGCGCGGATAAGGGATCGTTGCGAATTCCAATTTCGAATTGTTGACGCGTAATATCGGCCGACAATGCCATCAGGCCGATATCGAAATAATCCATCTCTTTCGCGAGACGATCTATATCCAGTTTAGTAGCGTCGCAGGAGCTCTCGATATCAATATAAGGCAACGTTTTGGACTCGAGCAACGTCTTCAGTCGCCGGCGATAGCCTTCCTTCAAAGTTTGGTGTTGCACAGTGGCTCCGGCCAGGGGGGATTGCATGGCCGCTAGCAAAAGCGGTCCGAGAGCCATTAGCCGCAGTATCGCTCGCCGTCCTTTTTTCATCGCTCGTGTTCTCCTGCTTTACATCCTTGTTGACGTGGAACGCATCTTAGCGCTTGTTTATTTTTCCCACCAATTATTCATTACTGTACTCTCTATTCGACGGCCCAACGCGCCGCTTCAGGCGCGCCGTATTTCGGCGTCGCCTGGAAGCGGTTGTTAGCTGTGTTTTGAAATGCCGGTACCACTTGCAAGACTTCCCTGAAAGGCATCGAAGTTCAGCTGTAGATGGTCTGAATGCTTACGCAACTCGACTAGTAAAGATTGACAGAACGACTTTATATCAGCCCTAGCACTCTTTACGGCGTCAACCGATAGGTAGGTATCCCAGGAGTGTTTGAACTGAAAATGACTTCCATCCTCCTTCCGCTCGGCAACATACGGTGTGGCTACAACCTTTCCGTGTGAGACGATGTCACGAAAGTCTTCCAGATTCCTAATTCTTTGGTAAGGAATCTCACTCTTTCGCCAGGTAAAGTTGGGCAGTCTGGCAACAATTTCGTCGAGCTTTCCCTCTGTGCCTTTTCCCTTGTAATGCTTTTTCTCTTCCTTCCATAGATCCGGAAGAAGTACGAAGCCGCAAAAGTTTACGAAGGCTTCAAAAGCCATAAAGCTCATTAACACAGAAGGAAGAAGAAAGTGAAACGACCCCTCTGTTTGCGCTTCAGCATATTCAAGAAGCCTTGATGCGGATCGCCACAGATACTCGTGAGTATAGATTTCTTCCTCAATCGTACTCAGGTTTGGCAAGGTACCGACTCCATGACGGCTAACAGTGGATTAGACGGGTTATCCATTAGTAGCCAATTGTTCCAGTAACGGAAAAGACTGGCTATTAGTGGACAGAATTTTCCATATATGGACAAGTCTAAGCCTCGACAATCCGCCGATGCAATTGCAACGCGAGGGCCTTGCGGTAGGGCAGTTGCCATAGCTTTCGCTCGGGTAGCAACATCGCACCGGCGGTTTTGACGCGTTGGCGAAGGTTTTCCTCGCTATAGGCGATACGGAGCAGGACGTTTGAATTCGGATGCGGGGCGGTGGGATCGTCCGGCATGCGGCGGACCCTAGGAATGGGCGCGTCGTCCACCACAATCTCGACCGTTGTCAGTCGGCGTTGGCGCTTTTTGTCATGACGATATAACGGATACATACGAGGCGATCACCGTACTCGCGCAGATAGCGCTTGGTGCCGGGTACGCCTGTTGAAAGTTTCTTGATGACGTCCATGTCGGTCCTTTTCGTAGTGCGCTCTGCCTAGAGCTTAATGCGGTCTCGTATTTTAACCACGACGTCGGCGAGCGGAATATCGGTCGGTTGCTTGTCCCGCCGGCCTCGAGTTTAATCACACACTGTCACCACAGATACACCCTTCATGCAGCGACAGTGCGAATTTCCGATGGAAGCTTACTGAGCGTCAGTTCCTTGAGCTGGACTTTCTTGCTCGCATTGTCTATGTCAATACCGACAAGATTTCCGTGGCTGTCGTAATCCAGCACGATACCTTCCGAGACTTCACGGCTTTCACTGCTCGGTTTCTCGGAAAGATCGATATAAAGAGAATCAGTGTCTGGGTAGTAATTAAGTTTCATAGTTTGAATCCTCTGTCCGGGAAGGCGTTGTGTATCGTTGACCTTGTCTGCAAGAGTGACCACTCGTAGAACACGATTTTCCAATTCCGGAATCTTGCCCCAGAATCGGTAACGGTTGCCTTCCTGGGCTTCCGATCTGATCGGGTTTTCGACGACTCTTGTACACCACTCCTTCTTCAAATACGGCCGTTTACGCAGAACTTCGTTTTCGAAGTACGGCGTGAACTTGTATTCACCCATGTTAAAAGAATAGTCCCTTTCCTGGTTAACGGAAAGCCGTCTGGAATGATGTCTTTGTTTGCCGCCGTCACAACGGAATAAGTCCGCGCATCCGCGCAACGACGTCGGCGAGCGGGATGTCAGTCAGTTGTTTGTCGCGCCGGCCTTTATATTCGACCGCCTCTTTGGCGAGGCCCTTGTCGCCGATGACAAGGCGGTGGGGAATGCCGATGAGGTCCATGTCGGCGAAAATGACGCCGGGGCGTTCGTCGCGGTCGTCCATAAGCACGTCGAGGCCGTGGCGCACGAGTTCCGCATACAGTTTGTCCGTGACTTCCTTCACGCGGGCGGACTTGTGGTAGCCGATCGGCACGAGCGCGAGGTGGAACGGCGCGACCGCATCGGGCCAGATGATGCCGGCGTCGTCGTGGTTTTGTTCGATGGCGGCGGCGACCACACGCGAGACGCCGATGCCGTAGCAGCCCATCGGCATAACGACCGCTTTGCCGGATTCATCGAGCACCGTGGCCCGCATCGCCTCACTGTACTTGGTGCCGAGTTGGAAGATGTGGCCAACCTCGATGCCGCGGCGGATGGTAAGTGTGCCTGTGCAGTTGCCGGCAGGGCAGGGGTCGCCCTCGACGACTTTGCGGATGTCGGCGACAGCGGGCTCGGCGGCATCGCGGCCCCAGTTGGCGTTCAGGTAATGTTTACCGTTGACATTCGCGCCGCAGACGAAGTCGGCGAGCCGCGCGGCGGATTCGTCCGCAACGACGGGAATCTTTAGTCCGACAAGCCCGATCGAACCGACCTCGCAGCCCGCGGCGAGTTCGATTTCACCCGGCGTGAGAAAAATAAGCGGCTTTGCGACTTGTGGCAGTTTCGCAGCCTTTACCTCGTTCAGTTCATGGTCGCCGCGCAGCACAAGTGCTATCGCACCGCCCACGCCTTTCACGAGCAGCGTTTTTGCCGTCTGCGTCGGATCTATCTCGAGGTACCTGCTGACCTCTTCGATGGTCCGTTGGTTAGGCGTGTCCACTGTCTGCATCGGTCTGCCGGGCGCCGGACGCTTGCCCAGCGGCGGCAGCGCCTGCGCCAGCTCGATGTTCGCCGCGTAGTCGCATTTATTGCAGATTGCGATGGCGTCTTCGCCGGAGTCCGCCAGCACGTGGAACTCATGCGAAACGGCGCCGCCGATCGTGCCGGTATCGGCCGCAACCGGGCGAAACTCCAACCCCACGCGCTCGAAAATGCGCGAATAGGCCGCATGCATTACCTCGTAGGTTTCCTTGAGCGAGGCGTCGTCAAGGTGGAACGAGTAGGCATCCTTCATTAGAAACTCGCGTGCGCGCATCACGCCGAAGCGTGGACGAATTTCGTCGCGGAATTTCATTTGGATCTGATAGAAGTTCGCCGGTAGTTGGCGGTAGCTTTTGATCTCGCGGCGGACGAGATCGGTGATGACCTCTTCGTGCGTCGGTCCGAAACAGAAATCGCGCTGGTGGCGGTCCTTGAGGCGCAGCAGCTCCGGCCCGTACTGGTCCCAGCGCCCCGATTCCTGCCACAGTTCCGCCGGCTGAATGGCGGGCATCAAAACTTCCTGCGCGCCGGCGCGGGTCATTTCCTCGCGCACGATTGTCTCGACCTTGCGCAGCACGCGCAGCCCGAGCGGTAGCCAGGTGTAGATACCCGCCGCGAGCTTGCGGATCATGCCCGCGCGCAGCATGAGCTGATGGCTGAGGGTTTCGGCTTCGGCGGGAATTTCGCGGACAGTGGCGAGCAGAATTTGGGAGACGCGCATTGATAAGCTCGTTGTTCTCGTTAATAGGTAACCATTATGGAGTATAAGTCAGGACGCCGACGCCCAAAAGCACCGGGGGAAACAGAAATCGGCGTTTGTTTTACTTTAATATGCAGCGCCTGTTTCACGATCTCGCCGAGCAATGTTTCAACCGCTCCGAGCGAGGCCTTCGATGCCTCGGAGCCACCGGTTGTGGCCGACGGTAGCCGACGTACGCTGGCCTGGGATCGTGGGGCAGGGCGTAGATCACGATGACCTAGGGACGGAACACGATATTGGAAGAATCAGCTTCCATCGTACGGTGCGACACGCTTGCCGGACGGAAAAGCAGTGCTTCGGCCTTGCTGTAAACCTGATTCGTGAGGTTTTCGGCAAGATCGGTCGGTTGCCGTTGAGATGCGGTAGCTGAACCGCAAAACAGGCCGCGTGTCGGCCGCTGCCGAATTTCAGCACCGTGCCCGAACTCGGCAACACTACTTGTCAGTACCGCCAGAATGTGGCCTCGGTTACGTTCGCATGACGCGGAAAATTGTTTCGAATTTCCATCCTCGGTCTTTTCGTAATCTGGGGCACCCTATCACTACCGGAGCAAAAAATAATTCCAAATGATCTATCTCGAACAGGCCGCAACTATACGGCGACACGCCCGAGACGCGCTCTGCCTGCGGGCGAACGCCCTGCATACGCGCGCAACACGCCGTGCGCGCTCCGGCTCGAAAGTATCAGTTATTGACATGCCAGGTTGGACTACTTAGGATTCACTCGATTCACGGAGTCCCGCATTTTTAAGCGCAATATGACAGAATTCAGGCGCGCTTCCCTCACAAAGACAACACTATTGGAGGAGTCTAATCATGAAAGCAATACGCATCGGCTTGGCAGCTCTGTTCTCGACCGCCGTCGCGGTCGCGCTGAGCGTCGCTCCCGCGACAGCCAAGGAAACGGTTAAGGTCGGTTTTATCGGTTCGCTCACCGGCGGTACGTCCGCGAATGGCATCGGCGGTCGCAACTCCGCCGATCTCGCGGTGCGAATGCGCAACGCCGACCCCAAGTCGAAGTATAAATACGAGCTGGAAGTTCTGGACGACGAATGCAAGCCCGACAAGGGCGTGCAGGCGGCGACCAAATTGAGCGCGGACAAAAGCGTGATTGCCGCCGCCACACATTATTGCTCGGCCGTCGCCATCGCCACAGTGGACGTCTACCACAAGTTCGGCTTGCCGGTGATCGTATGGGGCGCGGTACTTCCCGAAATTACCTACGGGAACAACTACAAGGAAATTCATCGCGTCAACGGGACGATGATCAACCAGAACGAAACCGCCGCCAAGTTCGTCACCGGTCTCGGTTACAAGACCTGGGCGGTCATTCACGACACGACCGACTATGGCAAAGGGCATAACGAGTACTTCAGCAAGTACCTCGCCCAGAACGGCGGCAAGATCCTCGGTACCTTCGGTGTCACCGCGGACCAGCAGGACTTTACCGCCGAGCTTACCAAGATCAAGTCCCTCAATCCGGACGTGGTCTACTTCGGCGGGCTTACGCCGCTCGGCGTTCGTGTTCGCTCCCAGATGGAGAAGCTCGGACTAACGTCCCAGTTTGAAGGAACATCCGGCATCGTTTCCGACGCCTTTATCGAAGGCGTCGGTCCGCTCGCCGAAGGCGTTGTGGCTTTTCGCGAGGGCGCTCCCCCCGAGAAATTGTCGGGCGGCCGAATGTTCCTTGAACATTACCAAAAGCAGGGCTACGCCGAGGGGCCGGAGGCCTACGGCGCGTTCGCGTTCGCGGCGATGGATTTAATACTCGATACCATCGAGGCAACCGGCCCTGACCGGAAAAAGGTCATTCGTGCCCTCGAAAACGTCAAGGACCGCGATTCGATCATCGGCAAGATCACATTCGACGACCATGGCCAGAACTCCGTCCCTTTGATCACCAAGTACATCGTGCAAGACGGCAAGTGGGTGACTTGGGAAGAGAGCGAATACGCCGCCGGGAAGCGCAAGCTGAAGCGCCGGTGATGAGGTCCGCCGCGAGACGGACGTGCGGCCGCATGCCGGTCTTTTTCTAATTCTTAATAATTAAACAGCACGCACTCGCATGGATCTCGGTCTGTTCGGGCAGTATGTCATGAACGGTTTGATGCTGGGCATGATGTACGCGCTCGTGGCCGTCGGTTTCACGCTGTTCTTCGGCGTCTTGAACGTTATCAACTTCTCGCATGGCGATGTCGTAACCGTCGGAGCGTTTACCGCGCTCGCAACCTATCTGGGACTTGTGGCGCTCGGGATCTCCTCGGCCCCAACGCTGGTCGTTGGCGCGCTCCTCGCCGCCGTTGTCTCCATGGCGGTGCTCGGTGCGCTGATTGCGCGCTATCTGGTATTGCCGCTTAAGTCGGCACCGTCCTTGAACACGCTGTTGCTCACCCTCATGCTCGGTACTGTTCTGCACGAGGCGATTCGTCTGTTTTATCCGCGCGGCGCCAACCCACAGCGTTTTCCGTCGCTGCTGCCCACGGACGCCTATACGTTCGGACACTTTACGCTGCGGCTCGATAACGTGCTGATGCTGCTTGCCGGGCTGGCCGTAATCGTCGCCATCCACCTGTTGATCAATAAGACCAAGATCGGCCTCGCAATCCGGGCCGTGGCGCAGGACGAAGAAACGGCGAAGATCATGGGCATCAACTTTACATTCATCGTCTTGGTAACGTTTGCCGTCGGCTCCGGTCTCGCGGCCTTTGCCGGCGTAATTCAGGGGCTCTACTACAGTGAAATCAATTTCGCCATGGGTCTTTTGCTCGGCGTGATCGGCTTCAGTTCGGCGGTCGTCGGCGGCCTGGGAAACGTCTACGGCGCTATCATCGGTGGCTTCCTGTTCGCCGCCTTGCAAACCATCGGCGCCGTCGCGCTTCCCTTCGCCAGCGCCTATAAGGATGTATTCGCATTTGGCGTGGTGATCCTCATCATGGCCTGGCGACCCACGGGGCTTATCAGCGAAAAGGTCAGCGAGCGAGTATAAAATGGTCACCGGCGCATGGAGGGCATTCATCCCGCTGCTTCCGGGCGTCGCGAGCGCCGCGGGCGCGGCGGTCTATTTGCTGCTGCTGCTCAAGGTGCAGTCGCAGGGGGGTATCGCCGCGCTGCTTGTTGCCGGCGTCGTCGCCATGCTCGCCGCCGCCCGCTTCGACGTCATGACGCGCGTTGCGCGCCGTGTCGGCGAGCACGAAAAGGCGTTTAATGTAATCGTCGTCGTTGCGGTGCTCGCCTTGGCCGGATTGCTGTACGACGACCACTTTGCGTTGCTGCTCGTTGCCACGGTGATCATTTATGTCATCGCCGCGCTGGGACTCAACATCCAGTTTGGCTATGCCGGAATGCTGAATTTCGCCGGCGCGGCGTTCTTCGGCATCGGTTGTTACACCGCGGCCGTGCTGACCAAGAATACGCCCGTGCCGCACCTCTTGGTGCTGCTTGCGGGGGGTGTGATGGCGGCGGCCATCGGCTCGCTGTTGATTTTGCCGGTGCTGCGCACCCGCGGGCACTACGCGGCCGTGGTGACTATCGCCTTCGGCTTGCTGTTCAAGATATTTCTCGAAGTCAACGACGCGCTCGGCGGCCCGCAGGGCCTGCGTGTGGCCGGCATGCAGGTACTCGGTTTGGAATTCAACAACAACATCGAGATCGGCGAAGACATCGAACTCGCGTTTTATGTCAATTATATCGCGCTCGGCCTGATGCTGCTGGTGCTTGCCTTTATCTTCGTCAAGCGCCTCGAACGATCCTGGATCGGTCTGAATTTGGACGCCGTTCGTCTCGACGAGACGGCCGCCGCCTGTTTCGGCCTCAACCTGGTGCGTTGGAAAATCACCGCCTTCATCACCGGAAACTTTCTCATCGGTCTGGCGGGGGCGCTTTACGCCACGATGATCGGATTCATCGCGCCGACCAACTTTACTTTCGGCGATTCGCTGATCCTGGTTTCCATCGTCCTGCTCGGCGGGATCGGCAATCCATGGGGCCTGGTGGTGGCGACCGCGATCCTCGTGATCGTGCCGGAAAAGCTCCAGGCGATTCAGGAATATCGCTTCCTTCTTTTCGCCGCCATGGTGGTTTTAATGCTTTTATTCCGTCCGCAAGGGATTTTGCCTCGGCCGTTGAGGACCTATTTTCCCGGATCGCCCAAATGATTCGACCTCTGCTTATCGCGCGCGATCTGACTAAGCGTTTCGGTGGCCTGGTCGCTGTGGATGGGATCAGCTTCGAGTTGGGACGCGGCGCCGTCGTCGGGCTGATTGGGCCGAATGGGTCGGGCAAGACCACGTTTTTCAACGTGGTCACCGGAATCTACCCGATAGACGGAGGCGCGATCGAATTTGACGGGAACAACATCGCCAACTTGTCGCCGCAGGCGGTATTCCGGGCCGGCATCGCCCGAACCTTTCAGCGCTCGCGCCTGTCCTTGCCCCTTTCGATTTTCGACAACATCATGATCGGAAATCACATGCGTTTGAACCAAGGCTTGTGGTTCAATCTCGTGCAACGCCAGCGGTTCAAGCAGGAGTTCGAAATCAATTTCGAGCGGGCGCGAGATCTTGTCAGGGTGTTCGACGCGCCGCTCGCAGACCGCATGTTCGAGCCCGTCGGCGGTTTCCCCATGATCGACCGTCGGCGCATCGAGATCTGCCGCGCCCTGATAAGTCGGCCCAAGCTGCTGCTGCTCGACGAGCCCTCCGCCGGCATGACGCGCGACGAAACCAGCAAGTTGATGAATGATATTTTTGAGGTTAAGGACCGCTTCGAGGATCTGACCATCATTATCATCGAACACGAGATGGGCGTCATCGAGCGCATCACCGACCGCTGCGTCGTGCTGAACTTCGGGCGCAAGATCTGCGAGGGGACCTATCAGCAGGTAGCCGCCGACAAGCTCGTCCAAGAGGCGTACCTGGGGATCCAATGAGCGTAAACGGTTCAGACGCATTGGTTGTCGAGGGCATTTACACCGCGTACGACAAGGCCGACGTCCTCGAGGACATCTCGCTGAAGGCGCAGCGCGGCAAGATCACGTGTCTGCTGGGGTCGAACGGTTCGGGCAAGTCCACGCTGATCCGGTCCATCCTGGGCCTGACGCCACCGAACCGCGGTCGTATCGTCTTCGAAGGTGTCGAGCTGACGGGCCTGCCGACGCACAAGATTGTCGCGGCCGGCATCGCCTGCATCCCGGAGGGACGCAAGGTATTCCCCGCGCTCACGGTAGAGGAGAATCTGCGGCTCGGGGGCTACCAGGAGGACTCCGACGAAGTCATCGCTCGACGCTTGCAACAGGTGTACGAAGTCTTCCCGGCCCTCAAGGAACGTCAGCACCAGATAGCCGGCACCATGTCGGGAGGCGAGCAGGCGATGGTATCGATTGGCCGCGGCCTCATGAGCGCGCCCAAATTGCTGCTGCTCGATGAACCTTCGCTTGGCTTATCGCCGCGTCTCGTCAAGGAAAATTTCAACATCATCCGGCGCATCAACGAGCAGGGGATCACCGTCTTTCTCGTGGAGCAGAATGTGCATCAGACGCTGGAGATCTCCGACTACGGTTACGTACTTTCCAAGGGCCGGGTCGCTGCCGCCGGCACGCCCGCGGAGCTGAGCCGAACAACGGAAGTACACAAAGCTTACTTCGGTTGACCGGCTGAGAGGAACATTTCACCGCCATGAGCGATAGAATTTCTGCGATCGAGCTGACGCGTAAACTGATCCGTTTCGATACCGTCAATCCGCCCGGCAACGAACGCGCCTGCGCCGAACACCTCGGCCGGCTGCTCGAGCAGGCGGGATTTTCGGTGAGCTACCACGAATTTGCTGAACGCCGCGCGAGCCTCGTGGCGCGTATCGGCGGCAGTGCCGACCAGCCGCCGATTTGCTTTACCGGTCATATCGATACCGTGCCGCTCGGCGCGATGCCATGGTCGGTGGACCCCTTTGCCGCCGATACCGACAACGGCAGGCTTTACGGGCGCGGGTCGAGCGACATGAAAAGTGGCGTCGCCGCGTTTGTGATCGCGATGCTCACGCTGGCGCCGAGACTTGCGCGCGGCCCGGGCGTGCTGCTCGTCATTACCGCCGGCGAGGAGACCGGATGCGAAGGCGCCTATCACCTGGCGCGCCGGGGTAACGTGCTCGGCCGCGCCGGTGCCATGGTCGTTGCCGAGCCAACCTCAAACTATCCGTATGTTGGTCACAAAGGCGCGCTGTGGCTCAAGGCGCGCACGCGCGGCGTTACCGCCCACGGCTCTATGCCGGAACGCGGAATCAACGCGGTGTATAAGGCCGCGCACGCCATCGCGAAACTCGAGCACTTCGATTTTGGCGTGGCGCCGCATGAAATCCTTGGCCATCCCACGCTCAATGTCGGAACCGTGCACGGCGGGCTGAACATAAACTCGGTGCCGGACCAGGCGGAGATCGGAATCGATATCCGCACGATTCCCGGTCAGGACCACGAGGCGCTACGCACCAGGCTCGCCGATTACCTCGGAGCAGAGGTTGAGTTCTCAACGCTTTCGGCGGTCGGCAGCTTGTGGACCGATCCAGCCGAAACCTGGGTGCAACAGGTATTCGGCATCACAACCTCGATACTGGGCGAGACCCCACAATCGCGCGCGGCCAGCTATTTCACCGACGCCTCGGCGCTCACGCCGGCCTGCGGCGGACCGCCCACCGTGATCCTCGGCCCGGGTGAACCGGGCTTGGCGCATCAAACCGATGAGTATTGTTTCATCGAGCGTATCGAGCAGGCCGTCGAGGTTAATCTCAGAATCGTCCAGCAGTGGTGTAAGCTATAACGCCGCCGCTGCCATCCCTCGTTTATCCAGGAGAAAAGTTACTCGGCGGGGTCCCAGAGCTGGGCGGCGCCGCGCACGCCGGAGCTGTCGCCGTGAACATGGGGCAGGATTTTCGTGCGCAGTTCATCATTGAACACGTAGCGCGCCACGCCATCGCGCCCATCCGTAT
Source organism: Sulfurifustaceae bacterium (assembly GCA_041483795.1). GTDB lineage: Bacteria > Pseudomonadota > Gammaproteobacteria > Acidiferrobacterales > Sulfurifustaceae > JAHFQD01. Next base: position 3,363 of record JBGPGJ010000005.1, on the reverse strand, counting down.
ACAGCCGCGCGATGTTCGACATGCCACCACCGAGCACGACGACGTCGGGATCGAGGATGTTAATCACTGATGAAAGCGCCCGCCCGAAACGATCAAGGTATCGAAGCATGACTGCTTCGGCCTTTGGATCACCTTGTTCCGCGTGTGCCACGATGTCTTTTGCCTCGAGCGCAGAATCGCCGCGCTGTCGCTGCCATTCGCGCACCAGGCCGGGTCCGGAGAGAAAAGTTTCAACGCAGCCATGTTTGCCGCAGTAGCAGGGCGGGCCGTCGAGTTCGAGAACGTTGTGACCCCACTCGCCGGCGATATGCTGCAGGCCTTCGACAACGCGGCCGTTGACGACGATTCCGCCGCCGACGCCGGTTCCCATGATCACGCCGAATACTACCGGCACGCCCACGGCGGCGCCGTCGAGCGCTTCGGAGAGTGCGAAGCAGTTGGCATCGTTCGCCACGCGGACTGGGCGTGCGAGCAATCGCGCGAGGTCGGTGTGAATCGGTTTGCCGTTCAGGCAAACAGTGTTGGAGTTTTTGAGACCGCCGGTGCGAGTCGAAATGGCGCCAGGAGTGCCGATACCGACTTGGCAGGGTTGCCTCGCGCTACGTTCGAGGTCGCGCACGAGATTGCAGATGTTGGTGAGGATCGCGTCGTAGCCATCTTCCTGCGGCGTGAGTCGGCGTTCACGTTCAAGGACGTGGCCCGTTGCATCCATGACGATGCCTTCGGTTTTGGTGCCACCGAGATCAATGCCGATGCGTAGCATTACTTCCTCAAATCCTGAATCCAGCGATCGTAGAATATGTCGGCGATGCGATGGAGGCGCTCAATGCGCGCGACCAAGTTGGTCCGCATTTGGCGTTCGCTCTGCACCGTGCGGGAGGGGATTGCGATCTCGCGGGCGCCGGTGCGTGCCCATCTGTGCACGAGATCCGGCGTCATTTCGATGTGACACTGAAGCGCAAGATGTTTTCCCATCGTGAAGGCCTGATGGCGGCAGGCGCGGCTCGTTAACAGCGGCGTTGCGCCGGGCGGAAGGCTGAAGGTCTCGCCGTGCCAGTGAAAAACCTCGAAACGCGCCGGCAGACCGTCAAGCCATTGGCGCGCGGCGGGGGAATCGACTACCTCGACCGGCAGCCAGCCGATTTCCTTCACGCGATTGCGCGTGACCTGGCCGCCGAGTGCCTTGGACATGAGCTGCCCGCCAAGACAGTGACCCAGCAGGGGCACGTCGGTTGCCACCGCCTTCTGGATAAGCGAGATCACTTTTGGAATCCACGGCAACCGATCGTTGACGCTCATCGGCCCGCCCATGAATACAACTCCCGAAACGCCGTCTATGCTAGTAGGAATGGGGTCGTGCCGGTCGGTGCGAATCAGGCGGTAAGAGAGTCCACGGCGAGCGAGGTAATCGGCAAGGTACCCGGGACCTTCGTGCGGTGCGTGACGAAAAATCAGAATTTCTTGCATGGGGCGATTTTATCTTCAATTATGAATTATCGAAACTTGGTTTTGATCTTAGCGCGCGGACGTTTTCTGCTCATCCTGGGCCTCCTAATTACGGCGCACCCGGTTGGTGCGGTCGAGAAGATTTCGTTACATGCCTTATTTAAGGAGAAGGCGATCATCCTCGTGGATGGTACGCGGCGTGTGCTGAAAACGGGCGACACCAGTCCCGAGGGAGTGAAGTTGATCTCGACCGACACACAGGAAGAAAAGGCCGAGATCGAGGTGGACGGTAAGCCTCAGGAACTAAGGCTGGGTGTTGTGATTTCAAGCTTCGTTTCCACGGGCAAGAGTAGCGTCACCCTCTACCCCGAGCGCGGCGGTCACTTTTTCGCCGACGGTCTTATCAATGGAGTTGCAGTGCGGTTTATGGTGGACACCGGCGCAACCACAGTTGCCATCAACAGCGCAACCGCTGACCGCATCGGTCTTGATTATCGTAGACAGGGTCGTCCCGGATTTGCCAGCACGGCAGGTGGTGTGGTGCGTACCTATTATATGAAACTCGACAACGTTCAGGTCGGTGACATCAAACTCTACAGCGTGGACGCCGCAGTGACTGAAGGATCATCCTTGAGGGAGGTACTGCTCGGTATGTCGTTCCTCGGTCAGCTCGACATGAAACGCGACGGGGAGAAGATGGAGCTGACGCAGCGCTATTAGAATGGTGTAGCAAGTGTTACCGGCCTGTTTTAATTGAAAGCCAACGTTCTTATCCTCCCCGGCATCGGCAATTCCGGCCCGACGCATTGGCAAAGCCTCTGGGAAGCATCCCATCCTTCGTTTCGACGCGTGCTTCAGCGCGATTGGGACAATCCCGTTTGTTCGGAATGGGTCGCCGCGCTGGAACGAGAGGCATCGGCGGCCGGACCGTCAGCGGTGCTGGTTGCGCATAGCCTCGCCTGTCTGGTCGTTGCGCATTGGTCCAATTCAACCGTCCTGCGTATCCGCGGCGCGTTATTGGTGGCGGTTCCCGACCCCGAGGGATCGGATTTCCCCAAGGAAGCGAGCGGGTTTTCGCCCGTGCCGTGGAAGCCGTTTCCTTTTCCAAGTATTGCCGTGGCGAGTACGAACGATCCCTACGGAAGCTTGGATTACGCCCAGTGCTGCGCGAAACGATGGGGGAGTCGCTTTGTTAATATCGGCGCGGCCGGGCATATCAATGCCGCGAGTGGACTGGGAGTATGGCCCGAGGGATTTGCGCTAGTGCGGGAGTTACTCGGCTAGGTTACACGCTTCTTAGTCTATCAACGCCACGCTCTTGATCTGCGCGTAGACCGGCGTGCCGGGCGCGAGTTCGAGCAAGCTTGCGGATTTGTGCGTAATGCGCGCGAGCAGGATCGCTTCGCCAGCGGCCAGACGTACGATCGCTCTCCCTGGGGCGTCCTCGACGATTCCGATCACCCGCGCGGGCAGGATATTGAGAATGCTGGTCTGCTGCGGCGGGCTGAGCGCGAGACTCACGTCTCGCGCTTGGATGCGGATGCGTCGGCGCGACCCGACGGGCGCATTCGTTTGCGCCACCGCCAATCGGCCGCCGTCAAAGTCGAAATACGTCAGATGGAACGTCGCGTCGTGCTCGGCCACGGTGGCGTCAATCACCGCGCCGGCGGTCTCGCCGCGGGCGAGCGCCAGGTCCAGGCGCGTCAGCAGCGCATCGAGCGATCCGTGCGTGCGTACCGCACCTAGCTCCATCAGCACCATATAATCGGCGACTCGCGCCACTTCGTCCAACAAGTGGCTGACGTAAAGCGCCGGCACCGACAACTCGCGATGCAGCCGTTCGAGGTAGGGTAGGATGTCGGCCTTGCTCGCTTCATCGAGCGCGGACAACGGTTCGTCCATGAGCAACAGGCGCGG
>JBGPGJ010000004.1:0-17828 GCA_041483795.1 Sulfurifustaceae bacterium | reverse complement strand
CGGATACGATCGAGACGCCGCGCGCCGCGAGTTTGCGCGGATCCACAATCACGCGAATCGCGCGCTTCTGTCCTCCCAATAGTTCCACCCGGCTGAGATCCGGCGTGCTCGACAGCTCGCGCGCCAGCGGCGCCACCAGGGTACGGAGCGAAAATCCGTCGCGTTGGCGGGAGCTGAAGGTCAGCGTCAGAAACGGAACGTCGTCAATCGAGTACGCCTTGACAACCGGCGCCATGGCCTCGGTGGGAAGCTCGTTGCGGATGCTGAGCAGCTTGTGATGAACCTTCACGAGGCTCGGCTCCATGGACTCGCCCACCTTAAAGCGCACGGTAATCAGCGCGCCGTGGGCGCGGCTGGCGGAATAGACGTATTCGACTCCATCGAGCCCCCAAACCGCGCGCTCGATCGTTTCCGTCACCTTGCGCTCGACCTCGGGCGCCTCGAAGCCGGGGGCGGGTACCTGGATGTCAATCATGGGAACGGAAATCTGCGGTTCCTCCTCCTTGGGCGTGAGCCACACCGCCAACAACCCCAGCAGCACGCTCAAGACCGCGATGACCGGCGTGAGTTTCGAATGCACAAAGGCGCCGGCCAGGCGCCCGGCAAATCCCAATTGCTCAGCCTTCATGGTTCGTTCCGATCCGGTCCGATTGCATCAGAATGCCGACTCTTTTTTCCACCAACTCCAATTGCGCCGCGGTGCGCGCCTGGAGCAGATCCACCCGCCGCGCCAATACCTCCACCAGTTGCAGCGCGTTGATGGCACCGCTGTTAAACAAGTCGCGCGCCGACTCGGTCTGATCTTGCAGGTACCCCTCGCTCTGATCCATCAGTTGGATGTTTTTAGCCAGCGCCTCTTGCGCGCGCCGCGCAGCCGCCGCTTCGATGCGGCTCCGTTGCAGCGCGGCCTCGGCGCGCGCCTGCGCCGCCTCGGCGCTCAAGCGCGATTGATCCACGACTCCAGATCGCTGCGCCGAAAACAGATCCCACTGCAGATAGATTCCGACCGTATGCGCTGTCGCCGTGTCTCGATCTCCGGCATACATGTTTTCTTCCGCAAACAGGCCGACGCGAGGCAAATAACGGGCGCGCTCGGCTCCGACGGCATCGTCGGCGGCCTTGGCCATCGAACGCTGCGCCTCAACTTGAGGAGAGATGGAATCGGTTCCATTGTCCGCAAGGTACTGCGCCGCGAATTCGTTAAAGGACTGTTGCGCCGGCACCCATTTCTGCGGAAGCTCATTCGCCATTCGCGCAATCGTCTGGCGTGCACCCTCGTAGCGGGCGCGATTCTCGGCCAGCGCAGCCTCAAGACGGTTACGCAGATTTTTCAAACCCAGCAGTCCGGAATAACCAACCGGGTTCGACTTGGCGCCGATGCGGTAGTTTTGGATGATCGCATTCACCGTGCTCGCAAGCCGCTCCAAGGTTTCGGCCTGGGAGTTCAATGCGAGCATGTTCGCGTAGTGCTTCGCAAGGTCCAGATATTGCCGCTGCAACGTCGCCTTCTGTTCATGCGCCCGCACATCGGCCATGCTCTTGGCGACACGAGCTCCCGCCGCGCGCCCTCCACCTTCATAGAGCGGCAAATCCACACCGAGCGTTGCGCGTTGATACGATCCGAACGAGGGATGATTGAGCGCGTCCGGAGTCAGATCCGACGCCCCGATCTGGCGCTGATTGAGCACCGACATGAAGGAATTCGCGGGATCGTCGGTCGAGTACGCCCTTAACTCCGTATAAACTCGCGGGAGCCAAAGCTGCTCGGCACGGCTTGCGCCGATTTCCGTCGCCTGACGCTCTTGCGTCGCGGCGCGAACCGCCGCGGAATTCTTTTTTACCAGCCGCCACGCCTCATCGAAGGAAACTAAGGCGATCGTCGTCTCCGCCAGCACGGGCGCGGCCGATGCACATACGACCACCAGGGTCAGCGCTTGCAATCGGGTCAATGTTTTCGAAAGGCGCCGTGCCGATCTCATGACTTTTCTCCTTCATTTCGCGCAGTAGCTGTCCCGGATGGAGCGCAGTAACTGGACCAGACGCCGATCCGCAATCGAGTAATAGACATAACTACCTTCCCTTTCCGAGGAAAGTAGACCTTCGGTCTTCATGCGCGCCAGAAATTGGGAGGTGGCCGACTGGGAGATTTCGCAGAATTCCGTGATCTCGCCAACGGTCGCCTTGCCGTCCAAAAGCCGACACAGGATTCGCAGGCGATCCGGATGCGCCAATATCTTGAGTAATTGGCTGACCTCGTCGCATTTCTTGAGGATGTCTTGCGCAATCGGCATGGCCACCGAATTTCCTCCTGCTTCCGCAAATTTCAAAGGGACTATATTAATTTTCTATAATATTATGTTTTTATAATATGTCAAGCGCGATGCACCCTGCGCTGGAAATCGCATTAATTTCCGGTGGTGGCTAAAAACCCCTACAAAATGAAATTGAACCGCCAAGACGCCAAGAGTGCTGAGTTTTTCATCTCTAGAAAAATAGTCCTTATAGTAACTTTGGCGTCTTGTCGGCAGGGCGGTATCAGTAGACGGCACGTAAAATCTCAGACGACATAACCCAGCACCGCGACGAAGTGCGCGGCGCTGCCGCCCAACACGAAGAAGTGCCAGATGCCGTGGCCATGGGGAAGCTTGGTATCGAATGCGTAGAATACGATTCCGAGCGTGTAAATCGCTCCCCCGGCAATCACCCACGCGAGCCCCACGCCCGGCAATGCCCGCGCCAGCGGTTCGATCGCGATCAGCGCCGACCAGCCCATCAGCAGATAAATGACCACCGACAGCACGCGCGCGCCGCGCGCAATCAGCATCTCCTGCAGGATGCCCAGGAGTGCCAGCCCCCAGACGATCCCGAACAGCGTCCAGCCCCAGACGCCGCGCAACGTCACCAACGCGAACGGCGTATAGGTGCCGGCGATGAGCAGGTAAATGGCGCAGTAATCGAGCTTGCGAAAGACGGCCTTGGCCCGGCCGCGCAGGCTGTGATACAGCGTCGAAAAGATATAGAGCAAAAGCAGCGTGGTGCCGTAGACCGCGAAGCTCGTTGTTTTCCACGGATCGCCTTGGACGCCGGCCGCGACCACCAGCGCGACCAAACCCGCGAGCGCGAATACCGCGCCTGCGAGATGGGTCAGGCTGTTGAGTCGCTCGCCCCGATACATTCTGTTCCCCCGAAACTATGCGTGTGCGTTACCGACCTAGCGTCACGTCTTTGGCGCCGCGATGCAGCCACCACGGCTTGCAGTTAACCGCGATTCTAACAAACCATGCCCTCACCGCGTACCGGATACGCAATCGATCGAGACCAAGCGTGCACCGGCGGACGTCAGCGGCGCGCGGCGGCGAGCAGGTCGCGCACCTCCTCCGGAGTCTGTACGCCGATCGCGAGCCGCCGCCCGTTTATCGCGGGCGCCGGGACCATCTTGATTCCCAATCGCTGCGCGCGCGCACCGCCGTCTTGACTGTTGACGTCCACGATCGCCAGTTCAACGCCTTGCTCACCGGCGACCTCGCCGTAAATGCGCTCGGCATCGCGGCACGGTTTGAAGGAGTGTGAGACGAACAGCTCGATTTCCACGCATCACTGTCCTGCGTAAACGACGACGCTTGCGATTGAGTGTCGGAGAAACGGCGCACCTGCGCTTTGATTTTGGTCAAGCGGCTCGGCACGGTTATCATTACGCACACGACGAACCAACCCCCGGATTGCCTCGTTGAACTGCGACGCACGTATCTGTTCGCCGGGATGGCGGACGGGCACCTCGAGATCCTCCTGGACGATATTCGCGAGCTGCATCTCGAGACCGGCAAGAGCCTGTTCCGCCAGGGCGAGCCGGCGGAGCGCTTCTTTTTCGTGCGCGCGGGGCTGGTCAAGCTTTTTCGGCTCTCGCGCGAGGGCGATGAGAAAATCATCGAGATCATCCGACCCGGCGAGACGTTTGCCGAGGCCGTAATGTTCATGGGCCAACAGGGGCGCTACCCGGTGAATGCCGATGCGGTCTCGGAGGCGCGCCTGCTCGCCTTCAGCCAGAAAACCTTCCTGAATCTGCTGCGGGATTCGCCGGACGCCTGCTTTGGGTTGCTCGCCTCGATGAGCCGGCGACTGCACATGCTGGTGAACCAAATTGACAGCCTGACGCTACAGAATGCGACCTACCGTCTGGTCGCCTACCTGCTCGAACAGGTTCCGCCCGGTGTGAAGACATCGCCCGAGGTACAGCTCACAACGCCCAAAAGCGTCATCGCCTCGCGGCTCGCGATCCAGCCCGAAACGTTATCGCGCATCCTGGCGCGGTTGCGGCAGGCGGGGCTGATTGACGTACAGGGCTCGCTCATCGCCGTGCGCGATGTGCAAGCGCTGCGTAACTTGGTGAACTTGCCGCCCGAAGAACCGACGTAGTGTCGTGAACATAGTGCACGCGTCGGTGTCGGCATGGGTGCGATCGTGCTGGGTTACACGGGTTATGTGCATGCCCTGGAATACGCCCGCGAGCGCCCGCAGCGGCGACCTGCGGGCTCGAAGAATCCGCAATCGCCGCAGATTCCCATCAGATGCCGGGTTACTGCTGGATTTGCTGACCTCCGTGGTGAAATCCTGGCCCTCGCAATTCTGTCTCGAAGCCAACAGCCTTGCGATCCAGGTGCACGGGGCTATGGCTACACGCGGGAATATCCGGTGGAACAGTTTTGTCGCGACAATCGCCTCAACCCCATTCACGAGGGCACCCACGGCATCCAGGCCCTCGTTCTTCTCGGACGCAAAAACATCACCGGCGGGGGCGCGGCAATACAGCTCCTGGGGCGTGAAAGACGCGCGCCCAATTCGACTTGCTGGAATCCCGAGACCAGACGTGTCTTAATATGAAGGTAGAGCGGTATTAGCGTTGATTACTACCTTGAGAAGGTCGGGACGCGTTCAATCAACATGAACCGCACTTCCATTCCCGCGGGCTTTGAGCCGGCCAAGCGCGTCGGCCCCTTCCTCGATCTCTTCGGACCGATTTACGTGAAGCGGGACGGCAAACGACGCATCGTCGCCACACGCGTTGTCGAAAAACATCTGAATACCCGCGGGATCGTCCACGGCGGCGTGCTGGTCACACTCGCCGACAGCGCGCTTGGCATCAACCTGGCCTATTTCGACGATCCGCCGCGGCCGATGGTAACGGTAAGTCTTACCACCGATTTCGTGTATGCCGCCAACCTCGGCGACTGGATCGAAGCGCATGTGGACATCCAGAAGATTGGCACGCGCCTCGCGTTCGCCAACTGTTATCTACAGGTCGGAGACAAACGCATCCTCAGGGCCAGCGGCGTATTTGCCATCGTCGCAGCGAGCACGTCAATTCCAGTCGAAGAACGCTTCGACGGTTGAAAGCACAAGCGCTAACCACCGGTTACGCATATTTGAGAGGCGTCGGACGAATAAAGCGACGGCAAATACCGTTACGAACATGACGGAACCGTCGTACCGATTGGAAAGCGTCTTACGTCCATCCTCTGTCAAAATAACATATGCCTAAAGTCCACGTATTACTCAAGAAAGAAGAGCTCGACCACCAACGTCTGCCCGGCAAGGTCGTGATCGTGCTGGACATCTTGTTCGCCACGACGTCGATCGTTACCGCCTTGGCTCACGGTGCGAAAGAAGTGGCGCCGGCCCTTAACGGCGAAGCGGCCCTGGCCGAATCCAGGAAGCGACCGCCCTCTTCCTATATTCTGTCCGGCGAGTTGAACGCCAACACGCTGCCCGGATTCGTCCATCCGACGCCGCTCGCGCTGATGCGTGAACATCTGGCAGATCGTGCGGTGTTGTACTGCACTACTAACGGCACGGTAGCGCTGCATAAATCGCGCGCGGCCGATCATGTTTACGCCGCCGCCTTAATCAACGGCCAGGCGGTGGTCGAGCACATCGTTCGAAGTCACGGCGATGAGACGGTGCTCATCGTTTGCTCCGGTTCTGCGGATAATTTTAATCTCGAGGATTTCTACGGTGCCGGTCACTTCGTGTCGCTGTTGCGCCAACAGGGTCGGAGCCACTACGAATTTACCGATGCGGCACTCGCCGCCGGTTTGCTTTACGAGCACGGAGATGCCGTGGAGTGCCTCAACCGATCGCGCGTCGGGCAGATGATGCTGGCTCGCCAACTCGCCGACGAGATCCGATTCGCCGCTCAAAAAGATTGTTTCTCGGTGGTACCTATACTAATCGACGGCGTTCTACGTCCCATCTGATCGCTCGGGGGAATGGAAGGCGAGTTTGTTGTTACCATAATCAGACGTGGAGCTTTATAAGGGAAATCCATGCCGACAGTGGAAATTCTCGATCCGGACGAATTGCGCCAACGCATCGGCCAGGAGATCGCGGTCAGCGATTGGCTTACCGTCACACAAGAGCGAATCAACCTATTTGCCGACGCCACCGATGACCACCAATGGATTCATATAGACCCGGCTCGCGCGGCCGCCGATTCGCCCTTCGGCGGCACCATCGCTCATGGCTACCTCGTCTTATCGCTGCTTCCCCGCCTGGTGGCGCAGGCGCTTGCACTGCCGAGAGATAAAATGACCATCAACTACGGATCGAACCGGGTGCGCTTTACCGCTCCGGTGCGGGCCGGTCGGCGTATCCGTGCGCGCGTTTCTCTCTTAGCGATGGAAGACGTCGCCGGCGGCGTGCAATTGACATGGAAGATTGTGGTGGAACTGGAAGGCAGCGAGAAGCCCGCGTGCGTCGCCGAAATAATTTTACGCCGCTACGCTTAGTCTTACATCCTGACGAAATGTGGTGCTGCCCGAGGCACGATAATTTTTTAGCGCCTCTCGATTACCGTATAAGTTCAGGAATTCCGATTCGCCGACCGCATGTGCCTTTATCGCGGGAATGTGGTCGCCACTTACGATCTTGTCGAGCGCCGCTTTGGCGCCGACGAATTACGAAGGCAACACGAGTAAAAACGTCGCGCAACAACTTCGGCCGCCGCACCTGCGGCTACCCGGGCAGACATACCTAAATATATCTGAGGCGGAACATTCGCCGATGACGTGGTGTTTCGCGATGCGGAACTACACTTTGCTTTTTACACGGATATGGTATCGTTCCGGCGCGGTTAATAGAACACCTTCCTTTCTTCCTTCACGAGTCGAGTGCCCATGGTCAATCGCGACAAACTTTTTATCGACGGCCGTTGGGTCAAGTCGGTCGGAAGCGGTTCCATCGACGTCCATTGTCCGGCAACCGAGGAAATCATTGCGCGCATACCCGAGGCAACGGCAGCCGATGTCGAGGCAGCGGTTTCCGCAGCGCGGCGCGCCTTTGATGGCTGGTCGAATACTCACGTCGTAAAACGCGCCGGGTACGTGCAGCAGATCCACGAGGGGCTTAAAGCGCGCGGCGGAGAAATCGCCGAGACGATCTCGCGGGAAATGGGGATGCCGCTCAAGTTGTCACAGCGCATCCAGGCCGGGTCGCCAATCGCGGTCTTCGGCTACTACGCCAAGATGCTCGCGGAGTTTCCCTTTGAAGAGCGCGTCGGCAATTCGCTCGTGGTACGCGAGCCGATCGGCGTCGTGGCGGCGATTACGCCTTGGAACTACCCGCTGCATCAGATTGCGCTCAAGGTAGCGCCGGCGCTCGCGGCGGGCTGCACGGTGGTGCTGAAACCGTCGGAAATCGCGCCGCTCAACGCATTTATACTTGCCGAAGTCATCGAATCAGCCGGTCTGCCGGCCGGGGTTTTCAACCTGGTGACCGGCATAGGCACGGTGGTGGGCGAAGCGATGGTGACCCATTCCGAGGTGGACATGGTGTCGTTTACCGGTTCAACCCGTGCCGGCAAACGCGTCTCGGAGCTGGCGTCGGCCACTGTGAAGCGGGTTACACTGGAACTAGGCGGCAAATCAGCCGCGATTATTCTCGACGACGCCGATCTCGCCACTGCCGTCAAAGGCGTCGTCGCCAACTGCTACATGAATTCCGGACAAACGTGCACGGCCCATACCCGGATGCTCGTACCTGAAGCGCGCTATCGGGAAGCGGCGAAGCTCGCGGCCGAAGTCGCCAAGGGCTTCCGCGTCGGCGATCCGATGGCCGAAGGCACCACCCTTGGACCGCTCGCTTCTTCCATCCAGCGCGACCGCGTGCGCAAGTATATTCGCAGGGGGATCGAAGAAGGCGCGGAGCTCCTGGCCGGAGGCGCGGAGGCTCCATCGGATCTCGCGAAAGGTTACTTCGTGCAACCGACCGTATTCGGTAAGGTGAAGCCGGGCAGCACCATCGAGCAGGAAGAAATTTTCGGGCCGGTGTTGTCGATCATTACGTATAGGGATGAGGACGAGGCGGTGCGGATCGCCAACGACACGCCGTACGGTCTGGCGGGAGGCGTTTGGTCCGCCAGCGAGGACCATGCGCAGCGCGTAGCGCGCCGCTTGCGCACCGGTCAGGTCGATATCAATGGCGGGCCATTCAACATGCAGGCGCCGTTCGGAGGCTACAAACAATCGGGCAACGGCCGCGAACTCGGACGCTATGGGCTCGAGGAGTTTCTGGAATACAAGGCATTGCAGTTCAAACCGGCGCCCAAGGCCGCCTGAATTGGGGGAAACAAATGCTCAAACTGTGCGGCTTCAACATCAGTAACTATTACAACAAGGTCAAGCTCGCCTTATTGGAGAAAGCGATCCCCTTCGAGGAGGAGCTGGCCCACACCAGTCAAGATGAAGAATTCCGTAAGAACTCGCCCATGGGCAAGGTGCCGTTCCTACGCACCGACCGCGGCGTGCTGACCGAATCCCAGGTGCTGACCGAATACCTGGAAGACGTATACCCGCAAAATCCGTTGTACCCGAAAGACGCCTTCGATCGGGCTCGCAACCGCGAGCTGATCGAGCACATCGAGCTGCACCTGGAACTACCGGCCCGAAGACTCTACCCGGAGGCCTTCTTCGGCGGCAAGGTCTCTGACGAAACCAAAAAGGAAGTGGAGCAACTGCTGCATAAAGGTCTGCGCAGTATCAAGCAGCTCGCCAAGTTTTCACCCTACATCGCCGGCGATACTTTCACCCACGCGGATTGCGCCGCCTGGGTGCATTTGCCGCTCGTCAGTCAAGCGACCAAGAAAATCTACGGGCGCGACATGCTCGCGGAGTACCTACCCCAGGCGATGGCCTACATCAAAATGATCGGCGAGCGTCCGCACGCCCAGAAGGTTAACGCTGGCCGGAAAGCGGCCATGGAATCGTTCCTGGCCAAAAGATCGACCTAAGTTCGTCGAACGCTACTCAAGAGGCCGGGCGGCTGCGCCGCTCCGCGCAAGGCGCGCCGCACCAACAGATTGTTGGCCGCCAGCGACCCGATCGCGAGCGACGCGCCGATCAACTCCATCGCCTCGATGGAGTGACCCTGCACCGAGCCGATGGCAAAGGCAACGACGGGAACGAAGTTGCGGAATAACGATGCGGTGAGCGGCCCCGGCTTTTGCACCGCAATTCCACCCATTCACGCTGTATCGGCGGATTTTTGAAAATTGGCCTTCGCGGCGCGGCCGCGTTAGGTAATAACCGGCCAACGCCTACTTCAATCGTGAACGCTGCCGAGCGAGGCCTCGAGCTTCCGCACCAGATCAATTAGGCGCGGACGGACGTCATCGAGCAAGAACTTGGGGGGCAAATTGAAGGCCGGACCGCCGCAATTGACTGACATCGCGGGTAACCCTGCCCCGGCACGGAATCCAACGGCGATCGCGTTGACATCCTTCTTCCAATCGCCGAACGAGCAACAGCAACCAATATGACGGTATTGGTCGAGGGCCGCTTCAATTCCGGCGCGCGTCTTCGACCAAGCGGACTCGTCGCTTTGGCGAATCTGCTTCATCAATTCGCTGCGTTCGCTTTCCGAGACAACGGCCAGATAGGCGCGGCCCATCGCCGTGGTCGCCAGGGGAATGCGCGACCCGACATCGAGACTAAGCGTCAGGGCGGCTTGGCTGCGGCAATTTTCGACATAGATCATGTTGAACCGGTCGCAGATCCCCAACGAAACCATCGCTTGGGAAAAATCAGCTAGCTCCTGCATCAGAGGCCGAGCCACCCGGCGGGCGTCCATGCGCGCCAACATGACGCTACCCAAGGCCAGAGTCGCCGTGCCGAGCCGATAGTTGGCCGTCTCTTCGACAAAATGCAAGTAACCGAGTTTGGTGAGAGTGTAGGTCAGCCGCGAAACCGTTGATTTCGGCAACCCGCAGCGTTTCGCGATCTCATGGTTGCTAAGCGCCTTGTCGCCCGGCCGAAAGCATGCCAACACGCCTAGGCCGCGCGCCAGCGCCGACACAAAATGCCGCTCTTTCTTCATCTTGATTTTCTTGGCCGGTTCCCGCCGCAGAACACCAATACGCGGCCCATGAGATATCGGCTCATTCTCCATCTCCGACGCGGCACTGAAACGAAACCCATGTTAACCGAACCGACTGAAATCCGGCGCACGCTTCTCGAAAAACGCAGTAAAGGCTTCCTGGGCTTCGGCGCTATTGCGGCATTGGATAAACTGATCGGCCTCGATCAACAAGGCCTCGGCTACCGCCTGCGCGTCGCCTCGACGCAGCAGCGCCTTCGTGACCTGGAGAGCTCGGGGCGGTTTCTTGGCCAAGGTTAGAGCACAGTCCATGGCGACGGACAACGCCTCACCGGGTGGTGTGACCTGGGTCGCGATTCCGGCCCGAACGGCTACCGTCGCATCGAACTCTTCACCCAGCATTAATAGGCGGGCTGCTTCTTTGTATCCCGCGTGTTTCGGCAACAGATAGCTCGACGCCCCTTCGGGGCATAATGCCAGATTGACGAAGGGCAATTTAAATCGGGCGGTCGCGCTCGCAAACACCATATCGCAGTGGAGCAGCATCGTTGTGCCGATGCCGACCGCATAACCCTCTACCACCGCGACGATCGGTTTCTTGGCAGTAGACAAAACTTGCAGAAACTGGACGCCCGGACTCGGAAACTCCACGGGCGCTTTCTGGAAATCCGCCAGATCGTTGCCGCTCGTGAAGTTTCCGCCATTCGCGGCGATCAACAAGACGCGGACTTCGCGGTCAGCCTGGCCCAGCTCAACCGCCTCCTTGAGGCGGCGATACATCGCGATGCTCAGTGCGTTCTTACGCTCGGGACGGTCGAGCGTGATCGAGAGGATCCCGCCGGAACGTTTTTCCACACGAACATGGTCGGTCATAATATTCTCCTCAGGCATAAGCATGACGTGCGCTCGTTAGCGCATCGAAAGCGCAGCGGTATTCGCGTTTCAGCCGCTCGATGACTTCCGCCGCGGGCAGAATGTCGTGGATGTTTCCCACTCCCTGCCCCGCACCCCAGATGTCGCGCCACGCCTTCACCGGGTTCGAGCCGAAATTCATTGATGTCTTGTCGGCGCTCGGAAGATTCTCCGGATCGAGGCCCGCGGCGGCGATGCTGGGCTTAAGATAGTTGCCATGCACACCGGTAACGAAGGAGGTGTACAGAATGTCGTTGGCGGTGGACTTAACGATCATCTCCTTATATTGCTGCTGGGCGTTCGCTTCGTGCGTGGCGATAAACCGAGTACCCATGTACGCGAGATCGGCCCCCAGCGCTTGCGCCGCCAACACGCCGCGCCCGGTGGCGATCGCGCCGGACAGCACAATGGGTCCGTCGTAGAAACGGCGCACTTCGCCCACGAGCGCGAACGGGCTCAACGTACCGGCATGACCGCCCGCGCCCGCGCACACTAGAATCAGGCCATCAACGCCGGCTTCCAGCGCCTTTTCCGCGTGACGTACGTTGGTCACGTCGTGAAAAACGAGCCCGCCGTATTCGTGCAGGCGCTTAACAAAATCGCCCGGCGCCCGGAGGCTCGTAATGACAAGCGGCACCCGGTACTTCACGCATAAGTCGAGATCGTGATCGAGCCGATCGTTCGACTGATGGATAATTTGGTTCACCGCAAAGGGGGCCACGCGTTTGTCCGGGTTGGCTACTTGATAGCTCTCGAGTTCGCCGGTAATACGACTCAACCATTCGTCCAGCAGCTCCTTGGGCCTGGCGTTCAACGCCGGGAAAGAACCGACAATTCCGCTCTGACACTGGGCCAGAACGAGATCGGGATTGGAAATAATGAACAGTGGGGCACCGATTACCGGAAGCGCTAGACGATCCTGCAAATTCTTGGGCAAAGCCATTGATATAAATCCTTTCGCGGTCGAACCGCTGCGCGGCGTTCATATATCGAACAGAGATCGGTGCGGTTAAGTTTTTGAGAAAACTAAAAATCAGATAGCGGATAGATAACATGGAAGTGCGGCGCTGCTAAGTAATTTTTTCGAAGACAATAAAATTGGAGCCGGCATCGGGCCCTTAATGAAAACCGATTGCCTCCTAATGAGTTGCGCAAGATATTGACTTGCTTCCTTGAATAGGGAAAGATTCGGTTTCGATTTCAGAACTGCGTTCCACGATGCAGTATTATAAAGATCTTTGATCTTCCGATACAACAATCAACGACTAAGAAAGCTCGAGTGCTGAACGCTTACATATATGATGGTCTCCGATCGGCATTCGCGGACATGTGTGGCGCTTGCCCCAGTTCGTCCGCACGAGGTATTCGTTCTGGATGAAAACTTGAAGTCGGGCGCAGAAGGCTTCAAAGGCCCATTCATGTGCCTGAACTCGGCATGCCATGGCATCGCGTGGGGCGCGCTGGGGGCCGCCGAGTTCTGCTGGCACGCAGCGCGTCAATACGTGCTGTATCGCAAGCAGTTCGGCCGACCGCTGGCCGCTAACCAGCTCATCCAGAAGAAACTTGCCGACATGCAAACCGAGATCACGCTCGGCTTACAGGGATGCCTGCGTTGGGGACGACTCAAGGACGAAGGCAAGGCGGCGCCGGAAATAACCTCCATCATGAAGCGCAATTCCTGCGGCAAGGCGCTCGACATCGCCCGCATGGCCCGCGACATGCGCGGCGGTAACGGCATATCCGATGAGTACCACGTGATCCGCCACGTGGTGAACCTGGAGGCGGTTAACACCTACGAAGGTACTCACGATATTCATGCGCTGATCCTTGGCAAGGCGCAGACCGGCATTCAGGCGTTCAGCACCTAGCCGTGCGCGTACCGGCGCTACCCTAATGGACGAAGGTAACCCGTGCGGAACCAAACGCCGGCGTTTCTATCCCTAGCGACGTTAGCGAAAACCTAAGCCATGGATCTAAACTTCACCCGCGAAGAAAACGCCTTCCGTGAGGAAGTGCGAGCCTTCGTGCGCGAGAAGCTACCAACCCAACTCCGCCAGAAGGTGATGAACAGCCTGCACCTGACGCGCGACGACCATGTGCTGTGGCAGCGTACACTTTGCGAACGAGGTTGGGGCGGATCGGGCTGGCCAAGAGAATTCGGCGGTCCCGGCTGGACGCCGGTGCAGCAATACATCTTCGAAGAAGAGTGTGCCGCCGGCGGCGCCCCACGCCTGATTCCCTTCGGTATTAAGATGGTGGCGCCGGTGATCATGGCTTTCGGCAATCGCGCCCAGCAGGATCGCTTCCTGCCCAAGATATTGTCGGCCGAGGAATGGTGGTGTCAGGGTTACTCCGAACCCGGCGCCGGCTCCGATCTCGCATCGCTGAAAACCCACGCCGAACGCCAGGGCGATCACTACCTCGTCAACGGCCAGAAGACCTGGAACACCTTGGGCCAGTACGCCGACTGGATCTTCTGTCTGGTGCGCACCGATCCCGGCGCCAAAGCCCAGCGCGGCATCTCCTTCATACTCATTGACATGAAATCGCCGGGCATCACCGTGCGCCCCATCATCACCATGGACGGCGCCCATGAGGTGAACGAAGTCTGGTTCGACAACGTCAAGGTACCGATCGAAAACCTGGTGGGCGAGGAGAACAAAGGCTGGACTTACGCCAAGTTTCTCCTCGAGCATGAGCGCACCAATATCGCCGGTATCGGCATCGCCAAGCGGGAACTGGCGCGCCTGAAGCGCATCGCCGCCAGTGAGAAAAGGCGCGGCCGCCCGCTGATTCAGGATCCGCTGTTCGCCGCCAAGATCGCCGAGATCGAGATTGATCTGATGGCTCTGGAGATTACAAATCTGCGCGTGCTCTCGGCCGAGACCGAAAAACACGCTCCCGGCCCCGAAGCGTCTATCCTAAAAATCAAAGGCACCGAAATTCAGCAGGCGATCACCGAGTTGCTGGTGCAGGCCGTGGGCCCTTACGCCCTGCCCTTCCGGCGCGAGGCCATGGAAGCGGGCTATCAGGGCGATCGGGTCGGCCCCTCGTATGCCGTGGGTCTCACCGCGTACTATCTAAATATGCGCAAGCTGTCTATCTACGGCGGCTCCAACGAGATTCAGAAGAACATCATCTCGCAGACGATTCTCGGACTGTAGCCATGGACTTCAATTTCACCGAAGAACAGCAAATGCTGGAAGACGCCGTGCGACGTTTCGTCGTCCGCAACTACAGTTTCGAGAAAAGACGCGCCGTCATGAACTCTACCGAGGGTTGGAGTCGGGAGGTGTGGCAAACATTGGTGGCTATGGGCTTACTCGCTATTAACATACCAGAAGAATACGGCGGCCTCGACGCCGGCCCGGTGACCACCATGCCGGTGATGAACGCCTTTGGCGCCGGACTGCTCGTAGAACCCTATCTCTCCAGCGCCATCGTCGCTACCGCACTTATTCGCAACGCCGGCGGCGACGCTCGGCAACGCGAGTTGTTGCCGGCGATGGCCAGCGGCGAAGTCATCGCGGTGTTAGCCCACGAAGAACCAGGCGCGCGCGATGACCTTACGCACGTGGAGACCCGCGCCAGCCGCAGCGGCGATGGCTACGTGCTGCATGGTCACAAGGCGGTGGTGCTGCATGCACCGGCGGCCGATACACTGATCGTCTCCGCCCGCACCGCGGGCGCTACGGACGATGCGCAAGGTATCTCGCTGTTCTTGGTGCCGCGCAACGCTCCTAACGTTACGCTGCAATCCTACCCGACCGTGGATGGCCGACGGGCGGCGGAAGTGCTACTGCAAAACGCGTACGTTCCTGGCGCAGCGCGGCTCGGTACCGAAGGTAAGGCCTGCTCCGCGATCGAGCGCGCCTATGATATCGGGCTAGCCGCTATGTGCGCCGAAGCCGTCGGCGCCATGAAGGCGTTGCTGGATACCACCGTCGAGTACCTGCGCACGCGCCGGCAGTTCGGCCAACCGATCGGCCGCTTCCAGGCGCTGCAGCACCGCGCCGCCGATATGTTGATACACTACGAGCAGGCCAAGTCCATGAGTTATCTCGCTGCCATCCGCTGCGTGGACGACAATCAGATTGAGCGCCGTCGCGCCTTATCCGCCGCCAAGGTCGTGATCGGACGCGCTTGCCGCTTCATCGGTCAACAAGCGGTGCAACTCCACGGCGGCATGGGCGTCACCGACGAGCTGAACGTCAGTCATTATTTCAAGCGACTGACCGCGATCGAACTGACCTTCGGCGATACGGATTCATCTCTCGAGCAATTCATTGGCACGTGGCCGGAAACCGATACCGAGGCGAATCGTGGGGCAAAAATCCAAAGCAGTTCTGTGCCGCGAAGTGAATAGGCCGGTGGTCGTCGAGGAAATCGAAGTCGAATCGCCGCGCCGCGGCGAGGTCACGATCAAACTCGCCGCCTGCGGCGTGTGCCATAGCGATTTATCGGCCACCAATGGCACCATCCCTCTGCCCCCGCCGGTCATCCTCGGGCACGAAGGCGCGGGCGTTGTTAACGAGATCGGCGAAGGAGTCGCCGATTTCGCGATCGGCGACCACGTGGTCAGCTCTTTCGTCAGCATGTGCGGCAAGTGCCGTTATTGCACCACCGGTAGGCCGTCGCTGTGCGATCAGGCATCCAAAACTACTTCTACCCTCCCCGATGGCACCGTGCGCACCCGCGACCGCAACGGTCAGCCGCTCAGCGTGTTCTGCGGTTGCGGCGTAATGGCCGAGTACGCCACGCTGCACGTGAATAATGTCGTGAAAATAGATCGGGAAGTCGCTCTTGATCGCGCCGCGCTCATCGGCTGCGCCGTGATGACGGGCGTCGGGGCGGTGACGAATACGGCTCACGTTACACCCGGCTCGGTGGCGGTGGTGTTCGGCGCCGGCGGGGTGGGTTTGAACGCCATTCAGGGCTGCGCCCTGTCCGGCGCGGCCATGATCGTCGCCGTTGATACCTCCGATGCCAAGCTGGAGTTCGCGCGCCAATTTGGCGCCACGCACACGGTTAACGCCACGGCGGAGGACAACGTCGTCAAGACAGTGCGCAAACTGACGGGCGGCGGCGCCGATTACAGTTTCGAATGCGTTGGGCTGGGAGAGATCGTGGCGCAAGCCTTTGGCGTGCTGCGCAAAGGCGGCATGGCGGTCGTTGTCGGCGTGGCGGCGCCGAAGGACATGACGTCAATCCGCACCGCGAGCCTGACGCTCGAGGAAAAAACCTTGACCGGCAGCTACTTCGGCTCCGCGCGTCCGCTTGAGGACTTCCCCCGCATTCTGTCGCTGTACAAATCGAAGCGGCTCAAGTTGGACGAACTCATCACCCGCACCTACGCCATTGACGAAGCGCCCCAGGCGTTCGCCGATCTCGCCGCCGGCCGAAACGCCCGTGGGCTGATCGTTTTCTAGCGCAGCACTGAGACAAAACGGCTGACTGAATGTCGCAAGAAAGCTCTGGATTGCCGGGGCTTTCTTTTTGCACGACGGGCGCGGGTCAGCTTGACGATTGCTGCGCTCGGCGCGGCGTCGGGCCGAGTTCGGCGATGATGCGGCGGAGCACCAAAATAAACGTCGGCAGGGATAATACCTTGCCGGCGCTCTGTCTGTGCCCGGGCCGATCGAACGCGACGACCTCGCATCCCGCCTCGATGAGCGTAGCTATCACCGGCTGCAACTGCCCGGCCGAGCCGCCCCAGCCGTGCAGCACGACGACGCGGGCACGCGGCGATTCGGCCTTGGGTGCAAAGCGGAAGGCAACGACCTTGCCGGCGGGCGTATCGACCAGGATCTTCCGCGGCGCATGGACTCGTTGGCTTTGGCCGATACGGGAAGTTGTGCGATTGAGGTGCCAGGCGGTAGCTCGTAACCGGTTCGAGAGCGTGGCGCCGGCTGTTCCGCTGAGCCCCAAGGGTTTGGCCCCTATTGACAGGCGCATGCATCCTTCTCTAGAGTCCTTACGCAGACGCAGCTAATCCATAAGGAGGATCACGATGAACAAGAAATTCGCGGCTCCGAGCATCCTTCTTGCCTTGTTCCTCCTCCCCGCCGGTTTGGCGCACGCGCAGTGCCAGCTTGGCGTGCCCGCCATCAAAGTCGGCGCGCAGGGAGCGGCTTCCGGTCCGCACTCAGACTACGGCCGCCAGATCGAGATGGGGGCCACCATGGCGAGCGAGGAGATCAACGCGGCGGGCGGCATCCTCGGTTGCAATGTCGAGATTAAGTTCATGGACGATGAGAACAAGGCCGCCACCGGGGTGAAGAATGCCCGCTACCTCGTGACCGACTGGGGCGCTCACTTCACGGTCGGCACCGACTCGAGCGGCGTCGCCATGGCCATGGGACCGGTGCTCGCGGAACTGAAGCGCATCCACTTTTTCACCCACGCGGCGACCCATCGGCTGACCGAGGAGCTGGTCGCCGGAAAAGGCATCAAGGAGATCGTCCGGGTGAGCGTGCCCGTGTATCAGGATGCGATCATCGCGGCGCTGATCTTCAAGGACCGGAAGGACATCAAGCGCTGGGCCAACATCG
>JBGPGJ010000003.1:0-20077 GCA_041483795.1 Sulfurifustaceae bacterium | reverse complement strand
GCGCTGTGGCGTCGGCGATCAGTCGCGACCATGTTGGGGCACCAATCTGGTCGTCCACGACTCTAATTTCGTCGCGCTCTTTTGCTAAACGAAGCATGGTTAACAGAAAATTCTTGCCGCGCACCCCGTATACCCAGCTGGTACGTAATATTAGATGTGCTCCGCCCACCTCCTGGATGGCCCGGTCACCTGCCAGCTTGGTCTTGCCGTAGATACTCAGCGGATTGGGCTTGTCTTCCTCGGTGTATGGTTCTGAATTCATTCCATCGAAGACGTAATCCGTTGAATAATGAATGAGTAACGCATTCAAGCGTTTTGCTTCTTCCGCCAAGATTCCCGGTGCCAGGCCGTTGATCGCCATCGCGACGTCGGGTTCCGATTCCGCCTTGTCCACGGCGGTATAGGCAGCGGCGTTTACGATCACTGTGGGCTTGACCTCGCGCACGAAACCACGGATCGCATCCGAGTTGGCGAAGTCTAGGTCTGGAAAATCGGTAGCCACTATCTTACCCAGCATCGCCAGAGTCCTCTGTAATTCCCAGCCGACTTGACCGTTTTTGCCGGTTAACAAAATTCTCCCGATGGACATTAGTCCTCAGACACTGAGCGTGATAAGCAATGGGGGAACGGTAAACAATGAACTCGTACCGATGAAGGGTGCTACGTAAGACGTGACACGCGATTCGCGAGGCGCGAAACGTGAAGCGCAACGTTTGAATTACAGACTGTCGTATTCATAGGAACACCTCTGCCTGCCGCAGAGTTAGGCCCTTTCGGTCTTTGCTAGAAAGGAGCGGGTCTCCATGTAACGGCCATTTAATGGCGATGGTTGGGTCATTCCATAGGATCGAGCGCTCGTACTCCGGCGCGTAGTAATCCGTCGCCTTGTACAGGAACTCTGCAACCTCCGACAATACCAGAAATCCATGCGCAAACCCTGGAGGTATCCAGGCAACGCGTTTATCTTGCGCGGAGAGATTAAACCCAACCCAGGTTCCAAAGGTCGGCGAAGTGCGGCGAATGTCCACCGCGACGTCGAATACTTCCCCGAGGACGACTCGCACGAGCTTCCCCTGCGGTTGCTTGATTTGATAGTGAAGCCCGCGCAGAGTGTTACGCACCGAGCGTGAGTGGTTGTCCTGCACGAACTCGGCCGCAATTCCAGCCTTCTCCAGATCTCTCTTGTTATAGCTCTCAAAAAAGAATCCGCGCTCATCGCCGAACACCTGTGGCTCGAGAATCAAAACATCCGGTATTTGTGTGCGGACAACGCGCATCGTGCGATATGTAACGGGTGAACACTGACCGGTGAACGGTGACGGGTAATGGACGACGACTTCTAGAAAATTTTCTCGTTGAGAAGACTGAGGAGATACTCGCCATAGGCGCTCTTGCGCAAGGGTGCGGCGAGCGCTTCGAGCTGTCTTGACGTGATGTAACCCATGCGGTAAGACATTTCTTCCGGACAGGCAATCTTGAGCCCCTGACGGCGCTCGATAGTTTCGATAAAGGCCGCCGCTTCCAGTAACGATTCGTGCGTTCCAGTGTCGAGCCACGCCATGCCGCGTCCCATCGGAATCACCTCGAGCCTATTTTCGGCGAGGTAGCGCGTGTTGACGTCGGTAATCTCGATCTCACCACGCGCCGACGGCTTCAACCCTTTGGCAATCGTAATCACATCGTTGTCGTAAAAGTATAAGCCGGTCACCGCGTAACGCGATTTCGGTTTCTGAGGTTTCTCCTCGATTGAGAGCGCGCGCCCATTTTTGTCGAATTCGACCACGCCGTACCGTTGCGGGTCCCGCACCGGATAAGCAAAGACTGTGGCCCCAGAGGTTTTGTTCGCCGCCAGCCCCAGGTCGCGCCCCAAATCGTGACCGTAGAAGATATTGTCCCCAAGCACGAGCGCACAACTGTCAGCTCCGATGAAATCGGCGCCGATGATAAACGCCTGCGCGATCCCTTCCGGCGCAAGTTGAACGGCATAACGAATTTTGAGTCCCCAGTGCAGCCCATCGCCGAGAAGCTGCTCGAAACGAGGAGTGTCCTGAGGTGTCGAGATGACCAGAATATCACGGATCCCAGCGAGCATCAGCGTGGACAGCGGATAATAGATCATCGGTTTGTCATACACTGGCAGCAGTTGCTTCGATACCGCCAGCGTAACCGGGTAGAGCCGCGTTCCTGACCCACCCGCAAGAACA
The DNA here is from genome assembly GCA_041483795.1 of Sulfurifustaceae bacterium. Lineage (GTDB taxonomy): Bacteria > Pseudomonadota > Gammaproteobacteria > Acidiferrobacterales > Sulfurifustaceae > JAHFQD01. The sequence continues at coordinate 17,873 of JBGPGJ010000003.1, read as the reverse complement.
ATCCCTTTCATAACGACGCCCTGCTCCCGTAATTCAGATCAATCCACTTACGGTACTCGCCGTTCGTGATCTGCTCAACCCACCTCATGTGCTGCAGATACCAGCGGACCGTCTCCCGTAATCCTTGTTCGAACCCCGTTTGGGGAACCCAGCCGAGCTCGTGGTGAAGTTTGGACGCGTCGATGGCGTAGCGGCGATCGTGCCCCGGGCGATCCTTGACGAAGCTGATGAGTTTCTCGTGCGGCGTAACCGGGGAGCCGGGATTCAACTCATCGAGAATTCCGCAGATGGAACGGACGACTTGGATGTTATTCTTCTCGCTGGTGCCACCGATGTTATAGGTCTCTCCGACCTTACCCTTTGCAAGTACAACGCGTATCGCCTCGCAGTGATCACCCACATAAAGCCAGTCGCGCACGTTGAGCCCATCGCCATAGACCGGTAACGGCTTGCCACGTACCGCGTTCAGAATCATCAGCGGGATGAGTTTTTCCGGAAACTGGTAAGGACCGTAGTTGTTGGAACAGTTGGAGGTGAGCGCGGGCATCCCGTAGGTGTGGTGATAGGCGTGCACCAAATGATCGGATGCTGCTTTGGAGGCTGCGTAGGGACTGTTGGGGGCATACGGTGTTGTTTCCGTAAATGCTGGATCGTGCGTCCCAAGCGATCCGTACACCTCATCCGTCGAAATATGCAAAAAGCGGAACTCCGCCTTTTGCGCAGCAGTCAGGCCCTCCCAGTAGGCCAGCGCTTCGGCAAGCAAACTGAGGGTACCGACTACATTCGTTTGCACAAACTCGGCGGGACCGTGAATCGAACGATCGACATGACTTTCGGCTGCAAAATTGATGATTGCCCTCGGACGATACTGTGCGAGCAACTGCCGCAACAGGTTCGCATCGGCAATATCACCGCGGACAAAGACGTGCCGCGGGTCATGCTTGATCGCGTCGAGATTCGCAAGATTGCCGGCATAAGTGAGCTTGTCGAGATTAACGATCGGCCCCCCACCAGCGGCGAACCAAGATAGAATGAAATTCGATCCGATAAAACCGGCACCGCCGGTGACAAGAACCCCTTGTGACATCATCCTGCTTTCCTACCACTGTCCTATATCGGTTGCGGGCGGTTAAGGCATGACGCCGCACGAAGGGCATCCCGTTTGAACTCCGACTGCCGGCCGGACTCTACGCGCCGCGCGTTGTGCCCTTCCATGGATATACCTGCGTTTCATTTCCTGTTTGCGCGCCGCCCGTATTTCCCGCGCGTAGCTCGGGAACGAGACGCGTCATAACGTCGTGAATTTCCGACTCATCATGCCGGTCGCAAGTCCGCTCGAGCATCGTAATTGTCTCCTGAAATATCGAAGCGTCGACCGGTCGCGCATGTGCGAGAAGAATCTTCGGGTGCACCGTATCAGCGAAGCGCTCTTCGCCGTGGAATAACTCTTCGTGTAGCTTTTCGCCCGGTCGCAGACCGGTGTAGACGATCTCGATATCTTCGCCTACCCGTTTGCCCGAAAGACGAACGAGCTGCTCGGCAAGGTACGAGATCTTTATCGGCTCACCCATGTCCAGGACGAAGATCTCACCACCCTGAGCTATCACGCTCGCCTGCAAGATGAGCTGGCACGCCTCGGGGATGGTCATGAAGTACCGCGTGATCGCCGGATGCGTGACCGTCACCGGACCGCCACGCGCGATCTGCTCGCGGAACAATGGGATGACGCTGCCGGATGAACCGAGCACGTTGCCAAAGCGCACGGTAACGAAACGCGTTTTGGTTGAGCCCTGCACATGTTGACAGAGGATCTCCGCCACACGTTTCGTAGCGCCCATGACGTTCGTTGGATTCACGGCTTTGTCGGTAGAGATCAGAACGAACGTCGCGCAGCCGTACTGCGCCGCGCGCCGCGCAACGTTGCGCGTACCGAATACGTTGTTAACCACCGCGGCGCGCGTCTGGGACTCCAACAGCGGCACGTGTTTGTAGGCGGCTGTGTGAAACACAATATCGGGTCGGTGGGAACTGAACGCGCGCTCGACCGCTACCGTGTCACAGACATCGCCCAGTTCCGATACCAGCTTGAGTTCGGGAAAATCCCGTCGCAACTCGAGGTCAATCAGAAACAGGTTGTGTTCGCTGCGCTCGAAGACGACAAGCCGCGACGGCTTGAGAAGCGCGATCTGCCGGCACAGCTCGGCACCGATAGATCCACCGCCGCCGGTCACCATCACCGCCTTGCCCTTGAGGCCGCGCGTAATGGAATTCCAATCAAGCTGGACGGGCTCGCGTCCAAGCAGGTCTTCGATACTCACGTCGCGCAACTCCTTAACGCTCGCCTGTCCGCTCACCAGGTCCTGCAGACGCGGTAACGTGCGAAACGGCAACCCGGTCGCTTCGCAAAGCTCGATGATGTGCCGGAGCTGCTTGGTCGTCGCCGTCGGTAAAGCGATCACAATCAGATCGACGCCGAGACGTTGCACCACCTCCGAGATTTCGTCGCAGGCCCCGGCGACCGGCAAGCCATGGATCTCGGTTCCGATCTTGCGCGGATTATCATCCACGAAACCGGCCGGCCGGTATGGGCTCGCCGTATCGCGCAGCATGTCGCGCACCAACATCTCGCCGGAGTTACCTGCGCCCACGATGAGGGCGCGCTTACCGTCACCTTTAAATAGGTGCCGGTCTTTGGTCCACCGGTAAGCAAGCCGAGGACCGCCGAGCAGCAACACGAGTAGGATGCCGTCGAGTGCGAATACCGAGCGCGGTACTCCTTCGAGCCGCGTCAGCAGGAAGATCGCCACCGCGACAATCAGCACTCCGAGCACGGACGCTTTGAGTATCCGCAGCAGGTCCGGGATCGAGGCAAAACGCCATACACCGCGGTATAGGCCGAAGTACCAAAACATACCGCCTTGGACAAGCATCACAACCGGGAGCAGCAGCAACGCCTGGCGCCAAAACGTCTCGGGAAACGATTCCAGATTGAAACGCAACCAGTACGCGCCAAACCAGGCGACGGGGATCATCGCAAGGTCATGGACGAAAATCCCGAGCCGCGTACGCGCGAGACTAAAAAGACGACGCATCAATACCGGTCACTCCTTACGTGAGCGCTTCTCGTTTGCCCCTGGATAACATGTCGGTAACCGAGCATAACGAGGTCGCTACGGAGGGTCAAACCCGATTGCCTGCGGACACCGCACGACCTGCGCGACGCTCGAGCCGCGCCACCCACAGCGCAAGCAACAGGTAAGCCGTGGTCCAGGCGCCGAGTACCGACCATTGAGCATCCGGCGATCGCCGGGCAACCCATACGGCCGTCGCAGCGCAGGCGAGCATCAACGCGTACTCCCCGAGGACGGTCTTGCGATGTCCCCATCCAAGCTGCACCAATCGCTGATAATAATGCGTCTTGTGCGCTTGCCAGACTTTTTCGCCGCGGAATAAACGACGCGTGAGTGTCACAGTGGCGTCCACAATGAACGGCGAGAAAACAAGAATGCCTATCCACAGTGGAAACAGCCCGTCGTGCTGCGCCCATAACGACATCGCCGCCGCGGCGAGTCCCAGCGTGGACGAACCGCTGTCGCCCATGAAGATCCGCGCCGGCGGAAAGTTAAACAGCAAAAATCCCGCGCCGGCGGCGGCAATCACGAGATTCAGCCCGGCAAAGAACGGTTGTCCACCCGACCACCCGAGCCACGCAAAGGTTCCGAACCCGATAACGCTCATCCCACCTGCGAACCCATCCATGCCGTCCATGAAGTTGTACAGATTAATCATCCAAACGATGAATGCGATCGAGATCGCGATCGCGATTGGAACCGGCAACGCCGGTCGCCATCCCGGCAGCAGTACTGCGCCCACGTCCAGACCGCTGTAGACCAGTACACCTGCAGCCAATAGGTGGATCGGGAAACGAACGCTAACGGGCAACCCGACGCGGTCATCAATGAATGAGGTGACGCCCACCAGTAACGTGCTTGCCGCAACGGCGGTGAGCCCGGATACCGTCACCGCCGGGTCGTGACCAAATACGGCGATCGCCGCGCCGAAATAAATTGCCAGAATAATCGCAACTCCGCCGGTGCGCGGCGTCGGCGTGGCGTGCAGCGACCGCTCGTTTGGGCGATCGAGCATGACAAATATTGACGTCAGTCGGCTGAAGCGATATGTGAGCCATGCCGCGGCCGCAAACGCGACAGCTGCGGCGATCAGGGAGCCGGTCATGTTTCACCCATCCGCGCAGCAGCAGGTCGCAGAACCGGGCGTCGCATTATATCGGTCGATTGCAACGGTACTCGGCCACCATCTCTGCAAGCGCCTCTTTCAGACTACGCGTCGGCCGAAATCCGAGTTCACGTCGGATTTTTGCCGAGCTATAGCAGGCCGACCCAAACAATTTTTCCGATACCTCCGAGTTGAGCGGAAGCCGGCGTCCGATGAGGCGCTGCAGTACATCGCCAATCCAACCCGCCGTTCGCCACACACTCACCGGCACCGCCCAGTGCGGCTTCGGCTTACCGAGCGCGGCGCAGATCCAATCGTAAATCTGCGATGTCGAATACACGTGCTCGTCGGTCACGACGTAAATCTGGCCGTTCGCCTCCGGTTTCCGGATCCCAAGCAACACCGCTTGCGCGACGTCGTCAACGTGAACCATCGAGCGCCGGTTCGATATCGCCGGCAGCGGCGGTAAATACCCGCGGGCGACCGCTGCGATCATGCGTGGCAGATTGCCACGATTGTCACGACCGTAAACCAACGGCAAGCGTAACACACATACACGTATTCCATGTTCGCGGCCGGCCGCCAATACCAACTCCTCCGCTTGACGCTTGGCACCACCGTACGTGGAAATCGGCCGGGTCGCGCTTGACTCGTCCTGGATCTCATCGCCGCCCTCGCCCATCGCCTTGACACTGCTCACGTATATAAATCGCCGTACGCCTGCGCGGATCGCATCGTCCAGCAACGCACGCGTTCCCTCCACGGTGACACGTTGATGCAAGTCCGCCGCGGCGGCGCTATCGGGATTGTCGGCATGAGCGGAACTCGCAAGATGGACCGCCGTGTCGCAACCATCGCAGGCATTCTTGAGCGATGTCGGGTCCACGAGATCCGCCACCACCGGCGTCACGGCGGACGACGGCCAACGCCGCTGCAAATCGGCGAGGCGTGCTTGGCGAATCAACACTCGCACCTGCGCACCGCTTTCGAGTAGCGCCTTTACCACCTGCCGCCCGACGAATCCGCTGCCCCCGGTAACCAGCGTTGCTACGGCACGCGATGCGGCTTGCGCTTTATCGGATTTTCCCTGTTGCCTGTGATTCGTTCTCGCTCTGTTCACAGTGCTCGCCTTGCCTCACTACACATGTAAAACGATCACAAACGAAACTCGCAAGAACTATAAAAACGACTATGGCGCACGATGCTCACTTAATTAATGTAACGGGTACGTGCCATCTCGGCACGCTCCATCCTCGGCAATCATTGATAAACGCCAACGACTAAGTTCCATTTCCATCCCACTTGCCGCTTAATTTTCGCAACGGTCATCAATCTGACAAAAGCTCCCGGTACAGCTGAGCGTAAGCGCCCCCCATACGGTCGGTCGTAAACAACCTGTCGAATCGGGCACGGGCCGCAGCGCCCATCGTTTGCGCGCGCTTGTCATCGTTAAGCAAGCTGTCCATTGCCTGACGTAGTGCCGCTGGGTCTGCGGGCGGTACGACCCGTCCTGTCACACCCGTTTGATTGACGTAGCTGGTACCCGTTCCGAGTTCCGTACTGACAAGCGGCTTTCCATACATTGCCCCCTCGAGCAACGTCATGCCGAAGGCCTCCGATCGCAGTTGAGATGGAAACACCACCGCTCGACACAGCCGTAGCAAGCATGCCTTGTCCTCCTCGGAAATGTAGCCAAGAAAACGAACATTCTCGGCGCACAGATCATTTGCAAGCCGCTTGAGCGGTCGTTCCAATTCGCCGCTGCCCGCAATAGCCAGAACGTAGTTCGCACCCGGCATAGCACGAATCAAGTACTCCAATCCTTTGTAATAACGCAGCACCCCAACAAAAAGCACGAAACGGTCCCCAAGCATCGAAATCCAGTATTTCATCCTCTCAGTATCCGGGGTTAGGTAACTCCTTTCGTCAATTGCCAGAGGAATGACCACGCACTTATTGCGATACGGCCTTAGATCTTCGCTCGACTCCAGATAATTCGGTGATGTCACCACGATACGTCGAACCGATGTGAGAAAGCGCCGCATGAACGGTTGATAAAACAGCTTGAGGGTGCGTTGTCTTACGATGTCGCTGTGGTAGGTCACAACACTTGGCCGGTCCACGCCCGCAGTCAGATGCATCATATCAGCGACTGGCCAAGGAAAATGATAGTGCACGATATCCGCACTCGCGGCGGTACGACGAAAGTCCCGCCAAAACGAAACACTGATCGGTGTGGAGGCTACATCGATAGTAGCCCGATACCGCATTACCAGGGCCTCCGGCCGCAATATTTCTCCCGGCTCGCCATGTGTCGTCGTGGCGACAACCGCATTCGCCCCCAATCGCTGTGTACCGATGCAAATCTGACGAATGGCTTGCTCGAGGCCACCGCTGGTATCCGGAAAGTATGTCTTATAAATGTGAACAACTCGCCGGCCCGCAAGTTCGTTAACTCCCGTCAACAAACCCGCCGTTCTATCGTATCCGTGTTCGCGAAAATCCATTTTTTAATCAAACCGTCATTGCGTTGTGTATTTGATCTTTCCGGGTCAAAAAACTACCGATAACTTTCGCAAAGGCGTCAATATTATTGACGTCAAGATTGTACAGTTCCCCAGAATGGGTATGTCGCCAGACTCGGGCAAAAAACTGCTGCACTGCCTGCGGTGTCGGTCCACTTTCACCACTTGCCAATGCGTTACGCAAAGTTGGCTCGAACGCGCGCAAATTCTCCACAAAAGTGACTAAATCGCTGCGGCTGTAGAATGCGTCACCCAGCACCAAAACTTTCCTACCCATCACAACAGCTTCCGCGCCCGCCTTGGAATTAATCGTGACTACAGCGCGCGCGTGCTCAACAAGATCGTAAGAGTTGACCTGAGGGTGAATGAGGCACAAATTCGGATGACGCTGCAAGAGCTGTTTCATCTCCCTGTAGGAAAATCCGCCGATAGAGGCCGGGTGTTCCTTGATATAAAGAGATACGCCCGCAGGCAGGATGTGGCACAGATAACCGACCAACGCGAGTTGGTCCAGATATTCGGTGGACCGAATGGTTAGAGCGTAATCCAGGCGTACGTGCAGCGGGAAATAGACATATGGCCTATGCTGCAAACCGGCATCAAACTGCTGATACCAGAAGGCATTGCGCTTACGATTTAGATACATCACACCATGCTGCATGCCGTAGTGCATGATGAAATCAAACTCGTGTCGATAACCGTACACATACTTGTTCAATAACTTGCGCGCTAACCTGCCGATATTTCCGCGATTGAAAATCTTGTGCAACCCCATGTCCCGGAAATGATGCACATCCTTATCGGGAATGACCGGGCTACGCACATGCCGCAACTCGTCGAGATAGGCTGCTACGCGTGCGGACTCATCGTCCGCAGCGCCGTCCGCAGGCGCCGACGCACAGTCCACGGCATTCAGACTGTTGCGAACAAAATGAAGTCGGCCGCGAAAGAACGAGGGTTCGAGGAAAATATGTTCTACGCCGCATGGCCGGCTCGCGTGATACAGCGCCAGCGGACCGATAAACCCACCGAGCTCTTGCACCACGGCCACCCTTTCCGCATCTCGCCGCGCCTCCTGCAGAATCCGGCTCATCCCGTCAAGATAGGTCACAAACTTCGCTTCCAGGGCACCATCGCTGTAGCGTCCGCTGGTGAGCTTTTCATGCAGGATCAACTTGTGGATATTGGCGACGCCGTAACGCGCCTCACACTCGCGGATAGCTTCCTGATCGACGCTTGCGGTATCGCCGATATAGCGGTACGTGTCGTAGCACGTAAATCCATGCTCGCGGATATGGTCATTCCCCGCCTGATAGAACGAAATGAAACGAACGTCGCACTCACAGTGCAACGCCTGCAGCCGCTGCGCGACGCCAACAAAAAAACGCACATCCCGCATCGCCATGACAGCAAAAACAATCCGCTGCATCATTTTTCGTTGCGCTTAGGTTCCTATATTTCGTTGCGCCCGATAATACTCGACGATCGCACGCGCCGTATTTGCGTATGGCTCTTGGGCGGTAATTCTCTGCCGCCATGCCCTGCTTAGTCCGTTAAAACGGTACGCAAGTCCGAGGAGCGCATTAGTGAGCGTCGTGCCGCCGACCTTGCGCAGTGCGAGCACCGCTCTGATGATTCGGGCAATCACAGGACTTCGGTAATGCGTGGCCAGCACATTGGCAACCTCGATCGCGGATTCGAGTTGGCCGGTGTATATGTAACGAAGACCGAGTCCTGGCAAGTTCCGCCGAAATTGGTTTTCCAGGATCTGGGTTACTCGCGTCCGAATCGCCGGCGGTATGAACTCATTGCGCCCCAACTTTTCCATCATTTTTGGCCGTCCAGGCCAGATGCCGTGAAACGGGTACGGATGTCGAGCCCCGTTCGGTTTGAGGGTCTCGACCCGAAATATCGCGCCCGGCGTGTGACAAACGACAAATGGAAACCGGGCTGCGGCGCGCAATTCAAAATCTCGATCCATTCCGATACCCACCTCGGGGTCCAGCCCGCCGATTTCGCTATAAATCTCACGCCGAAACACTATACCCGTCCATATGGGCACGCCGTACGTCACCATCGCCTCGATTCCGGTTGGCGGTTCGTAGAAACCCGGCTTCCACCGCAGAATCGACATTCCCATAATTGCACCGGTATCACTGACCGCGGCCGTTCCGAAGACGGCAAACATAGCTGCCGGGCACTGCGCGAACTGGCGCAACGCTTCGGCGTAGCACTCCGGTAAAAGTGCGTCGTCGTCCGACAGAAAAGAGAAATACGGCGTCGTGATGTGTTGCAAGCCATAATCAAAATTTGCGACTAGACCAATATTGGGATTATGGCGGTGATATACGATTCGATCATCCCGCTGCATCAATTCGCGAACCACTTTTTCGGTATCATCGCCGGACGCATCGTCCAGCACCAGAACCCGTACCCGCTTCTCGATTTGATTCAGCGCGCTTAGTATTGCCCGCTGGACCAGCAGCGGTCGTCGGTAAGTAGTAATTATTGACGTGATAAGCGGATTCGTGTCGTCGTTCACAATCTTCATGCCGCTCTTTGCCTTACAAACACTGAATTCACACCTTGATGAACTACGTCTTTGTGACGCCAGTAGCTGACACCAAAATAAATCCCAGCGCCACATACCAAGAGCAACAAACGCCACGGTTCCGCCTGCGGCAATTCACTTCCCAAAATCCGTGCGAAGCCGAAGGCAGCGAAACTCAGCGTTACAAACGGTAACGTGTCGCCGAGTATCCACGTCCTCTGATGCCCTTTAAGTACGTACCGGTGAGTCAGTTGCGGTGCAGCAAGAAAATAGAAAATGTTATTCGCCATCATCGCCGCCGCCGCGCCGACGGCTCCCCAGGTTGTAACTGCCAAATACAAGGCGGGAATCAGCAATACCGCCGATACTGCATTCAAAAGCAGCGGCATCCATGCAAAGCCAGCCGCCAACTGCAACGCATATGGCATGACTGCAACTGAGCTCAGCATGCTGCCAACGGCGAGGAATGCCACTGTCAAGTAACCGTTATCAGCGACTTCCGCGGATCGGGTCCACAAGAACAGAAGGTCGTGGCCAAAAAACAAAAGCGCCCCGCCTACCGGGGCCACCAGAAACGCGACGAACTTGGTCGCGCGATGATACGTTTTCGATAGCATCCGAATGTCTTGAGCTGCCAACGCAGTCGTAAACCTTGGGAAGACCGCGGCCGTCACCGGCCCGACGAGCACGACGACCACCGAAACCAACGAACCAGCAACGGTGTAATAGCCCAACTGACTAAGCGGCAATAGCGTGCTGATATACAGCTTGTCTATCTGAGTCACTATCAGGGCTAGCACTGACACTCCGCTGATGCCGGCCGCGAGCTTCCAAATGCGACGCAGCTCCACAAGGTCGAACGCTGCGAGTCCGCGACCCCCGGACTCCATATTGACCATGCGCCACGCATAAACGGCTGCCATACTTACTTCGATAACGCTAGCGACCAGTTGCCATAAGAAAAACGCCGTGATGGTCGGCGAGACCCACAGCAAAACGCCCAGCGCGCCAAGTCCTCTCACCGTGGCAGCTACTATCGCGACGGCGTTTTGGGTCACCTGTCTCTCGAGACCACGCAACACCCCCTTGTAGAACGACACCGTCCAACTCGCCGCCAACGAGGCGCCGAAAATACCGACGACCAATGTCAATGTATCTTTCGATAGTCGATCTGTTTGCAGCCACCGGCTAGCGATCAATTCTGACGCCAGATAGATACTGGTCGCGGCGACCAAACCGATCAACCAATACGCAATTTCTATTGTGCGAACCAGTCGCGCGATGCTCACGCACCCGTCAGGCCTGGCGACACGCGCCGCGATCTCACGACCCGTAGTCGCGCTCAAACCGAGATCGAGCACACCTATGAGAGCGCGCAATGACGCAAAAAGACCGACTAACCCAAAGGCCTCGGGCCCGAGTATGCGCAGATAGAAAGGCACTAGCAGCAGCGACAGCAACCCTGCATAACCCGAGCCGACGTAATTGGCGGCAATATTTATCCTAAGACGCGACATTGATTAAACATGAGCAGTGGAGGGTTTAGCACCCACCCGGATATTTGTGAGGTCGCGATTTATGGTTCTTCGCAGGCAGGGTTCGAACCAACGTCGTTTGCGCCGCCCGATTATTTGACTCGTTTCAAAAATCCCTTCGGATTAAAGGTCATTAGAAACTTTTCGCGGGAGTCATCCATGACAAAGTTATCCGTGCAGGCAAGAAACTCGCTTACCGCTTCGTATGGCCCCGGCCCGAACTGCGGAACGGCAGGATGACCGTTGAGATTCGTATCTTCGACAATCAGATAGTTCCCAACCGTCACAAACCTCGACAAAAAGCGTAGCTCCTTTGCGACATGATCCTTCGAATGATCAGAATCGAGAATCACCATACAGCACTCGTGCGGCAATCGCTCGATAACTGATCGCACCAGAATTTCGTCGGTGGACGAGCCGGTGACGTACTGAATACGCGGATGTTGCCGGCGCGGACGATCTAGAATATCAATTGTCACCACTCGGCCTTTGCCAATCAGATCCAGCACGTGGGCCAGAAATAGCGCGCTGCCACCTTCATTGGTACCAGTCTCAATGATCAAATCCGGTTGTACTTCATTGATAATTTCCTGATATACCCAAAGATCGAGTGGGCACTTGAGGCAGGGTATCTGCATCCAATCGGTGCGGCGAAAAATTTTGCCTTCGCCAAGCCTGCCGTGGTAATACAGTCGGTGAAACCGGTCAATGATGAAGTTCTCATAGTGTCGCCATATGGGCGCAAGAGTGCGCTTCGCGTAATTTTTCCAGCCCATTATTTTCCTCGTTAGTACGCCCCACAAATCGGGAAACTAAGTGACCGCAGAAGCTGGTTGCTAAAAATATTCCACCATTCTAATTAATATTGGACCGATGCCATCGAAAGGATTCGCGCTATAATGCAGACATCAGACACGACCGATACTCGCATCTTCGTGCACGAGCTTTTGAACTATGAACGTAAAACGCCTTTTTGGCATCGGTAAAGCACTCGCCGCGCACGTTTATCAGCTGGCACCGGCTGTGTTTCATCCGCTTCGCGTAGTCGCGCCGAGTTACTATCGTGGTAAATTATCTGCACGCGCGTTCGCGCGTCATTACGCACATTGCCGTGAAGTTTACCTAAAGGACGGTAACCCATATCGGCCGGCGATCGCACGGGCTTACGAGGTTGGTGTGCACGTCATCTACCCAAATCGCAACAACAATCTGTTCACGCTGAACGGCGACTACGACCGACCCGTGGATCGAGTCGCGCGCGCCGTTGACGAGCGCTTCAAACTTGCATCTAACTGCTACTTCTTCCCGCGTCTGCAGTCGATTCTGCCTGACACCGCACGCACGAATGAACTCAATGAAATCAAGAACGGAGATGTTATTACCGTCCAACTTCGTGAATTTCAGGGTATTGACGGTCTATCCGAGCTTTGTTCCAGGATACTCACGGCACTGCAGGAACGCGTCTACGGCAGTTACGTCGTTGCCGACAAAATTTACATTTATCGCAGCCTGGTCAGTCGGCAGACGGAGCAGATTTCCTGGTTGTGGCACTACGACAATCATCCGAACGAAATCCTGAAAGTAATGATTTATCTTACCGATGTCGACGAGAATACAGGGCCGTACGGGTATCTGTTTTCACGCGACCTAAATCGACCGGTAAAACTTCCTTCAGTACCGAACCTCGTTCGCCCGTTTATTGAAACACGCATCTCCCCGCGCCAGATTGAACGGTACGCGCGCCTCGGATTCGTTCCGTTTCAACTGCTCGGCCCCAAAGGCACCACCTGCCTGTTCAGTGAGAACATCATTCACAAAGCCAATATCCCAAAAAAGGGTCACCGTGACGTGGTGGTGATACAAATGCGTCCGGTCGATTTCCGGCCCACGAGCTTTATCCATGAAAACTGGACAGGCTCGTTTCAACACGTAGACGTAAACCCTGATCCATCTTTATTGGTACCGATTCCAAAACCGACCATGGCATCAGGATAGACACAGGCCTCACGCCGTTGGAGATATTCGAATCGTCGCCATCCTTAATCCGGTGGCCGGGTGCGAGGCATAGGCTGCATCACATTGCAGGTCTTGCCGCTCGCAGCTGGCGAATTCCTGAATCCGTCCCTTCAATGTACCCACCCTGACGTATTTCATGCGCCGCGGTCCGTGATGCAACATGCGAATTCGCGTGAGCACATAAGAGCCGAGCAGCTGATTGGCAACGCCTTGGATGAGATGTTTGACTTTTGCCTTTGCGTAGCACGATCGCAGTGACATCCAATAGTTCCGCTTCCGATTGAATCCCGCCCGCGGCTGTACGATCTCACTGACAAGGGCTGCAACCCGTTCAGCGGCGTTCCCGTCGCATTCAAAAAACCATGGGTAAATGTAGTCGTGTGCGGCTTTGTCGGTCAATCTATCCCTCGCCTTCCTGTTCTGGTCTTTGATAATTTCATCCAATCCCTCGAGGCTGCGGACCGGATGGCTGATCTGCGACGGGAGACTGATATTAACCCGCAAACGCTCCGAATTAAGAAATTCCAGCGAAACAGGCAATTTGCCGAGCAGACGTGTCTCGACCGATGTGCTGCAATTCAGGTGAATCACGAACTCCGCCTGACTGATAACATGGGTAACCTCCCCGAATGAGTCAACGGTAACGTTACGGCGGTCAGCAAATACGTCGCGATAAATCTTCACATTCTCAAACGGGTGAGGTCGAATAACAAAACTTCTGGCTGGATTCCTGGCCGCAATCTCATCGATGACGCGAACATATTCGTTGAGTACCCGCATCCTTTCCTGTTCGAGCGGGAGCGCTCGATTGACATCGACATTCACAATCTTGGCGACGTTTGAGATTTCCTCAAACGCGGAGTGAAATATCATCCTTCTTTCCGTTTTCGAATATTCCGCGCGACCCCACCACGGGTTGATGGACGGAAAATTCAGATTGATCAGAATGTGTCCCGAACGTGGATAGTGAAGCACCTTACGCCATTTCGGGTCGCAAAGATCATAACGCGGACACCCCGTAACCCGCATACGGTCTTCGGCCATACCGGAATGCTCCTTGAACGCGGCATACGTATGCTCACCCCAAAATAAGTAGTAATCCACATAATCGGAGGCGCCGATCGAATGAAATCGCTTGGCCCAGAACTCCGGTGAACCGTCGCCGCTTTCCGGAAATATACCCCCCTCGGTATCCAGTACGATAACGGTTATTCCCATCGCCTTGTACGATCTGATGAAATCGAGATTGCTCGTCCTGGCGTAATTCACGATGACCGCATCGAGCCCCAGCAACGGAACATCGTATCCTTGATCGTACATCGGAATAACGAAGACGTCGTGTCTCCGTTTCAGGAACTGATAAGCCAAAAGCGCGATTCCGCCAAAATCCCTGCGTGGGTTGTCCAGTATTAAACCAATTTTCATGTTACGCCAACGATACGGATTTTTTTCGCGCAGGATGATTCTGCGTCGATGTTTCCAATCTTCGGGATAACTCCAGGATTTCTGAATCTTAGTTTAGGAGTGATTGCAGGTCACGATGCCATCGATCGCGGTCCGGAATATAATTGGCTTGCGATGATGAATCGCTTTGTCCAGGGAGAGTACGCACGAAACTGCGCGTGGAATAGGCCGCGCGCCGGGCTTGATTTCATGACTGATCTTGGTTACGCCGTGCCCTGGGATTTCAAACGCAGACGACGACCACAGCTCATCGTTTTCCGTCGAACGTAGTTCGATGGAGCCATGTACTCGACTCGGTGACGAATTCAAAACGAAAAGGTCGAGCTGCCGCAACCGATCCAATATCTCAATGACCGCGCTTCGACGCGTGTTCGGTGACTTAAGCAAGGGCAAGTACTCGAAATGCTTGTGGGAATGGATCATCTGGGGACCATGGGCAGGATCTCTCGGGATAAACAGTGTCATGAACTGTGGGGAAGTTTGGCCCAGAAAACCGGCGCTCTGGACGTAACGCGGTTTATAGCTTGCATCCACACAAAACAGACCGAATTCATCGGTCACCCCTGATACAAATTCACTCAACTTCACCTGTAGCGTCTGCCGCGGGCCAACGCGCCGAGCGCCGCTGGCGACTCGCTTGCCATGGCGATCATGGACATTCACCGAGTAAACAATGGCGATTTCCTCGTCCGGCAGAAAGTAACTGAGATAGTTCGTGAAGCTCAGCACGGTATCAAACAGGGTATCGTTGCGGTAAAACTGCACCAGCGATCCTCTGATCGGCATCCCGAAAAGCGACGGCAAGGCCGTCTGGATATTTTTCTTGATGCCGAGCGCTTTGCTTTTTGCTTTGACCAGGGAATAGCCAACCAGCTCGCGCATTCCAATTGTCGTGTTCATAGGCCCCCGAATACCTTTTGATAAAGTACCGCGCGTGTCTCCGGCTTCATGACCGCCTCCGTGTAATAGTGGGGCGCCAGAGAGTGTTCGATGCCAATCGTACCGGTAGCCAAATTTCGGTGAACGGTGTAGATCGCGTACTGACTCGCGCCGCCTCGGACGTGGATACTTACGTGTCCCGTGGATGTCTTGTCCACCCCAATCTCCTCGAGCAGATCTCCCACGCTGATCAGAAAGGTTGAATTGAACCGAATCTGCCTCTTGGTCGAGCCAAGAACATCTCCGGCGTCGGTTAACAACTTAAATTGCATCACATTACCGTCATCGCCCTGTCCCATTTGCTCGGCGTTGTAATTGACCAGACAAATATATGTCATGAACCGCTCGTCCATCACGAAATAATGACCGGCATGAAATATCGGGGCAAAACGGTAGCCCTTTGATCGCTCCGGGATGAAGCCGTTGATGACCGTCGCATACCATTTTTGATCAGGCGCCGCAAAAAACAGTTGACCTTCCAGGTCCGAAGCCATAAATGCCTGTGCACGCGCCGATGGACTGGCGGCGACATATTCCACAACGTATAAATCATCTCCGACATTAGGGGGCTCGTGTAGCAACCCCCACTCGTCATCAAATGACCACAGGAAACTCTGTTCGGGGTTAAACAGAAGGTCCGCCACTTTCAATTCCGCTCCGCTTCGAACCGCCTGGACGCGCAGCTTTATTGCCCCCTGCTCGAGTGCGGCACTGTTCGCCGCCTGCAACTTGGCAAACGTCGGATTAATGACGCAGAACCCACTACGCATTCCCAGGCTGCCCAGGGATGGCACCAGGAATTTCTTGTTCATGATCGCGTCTTTCCAGTGCTATATGATGCTCGCGTTGCAGTGTTGTCACCGGCCGTTGCGCGGCGCGCGGACGTATTTTCTAGTCCACGAGCTTTTTGCTGCCCGGCCTGGAATACAGGTGAAAACTTCAACCAAAAATCCGGAAGCATGCCTTCGGGGCGTGAAGTGTCATCCAGCTCTGCGAGTGAGAACATTAGGCGTGTAAATGGGCGTGGCTTGATGTTTCGGTGAATAATCATGGGGAACACCGCACACTCTGCCGGATCCCATTTAATCTCAAGCCTTCTCGATTCGTCCCCAATATTAATGACGCCCGTCGTCGCTCCCAAACCCGTCGTAGAAGAAACCAAACTCGATGATGGGCTCGTATGATCGCATTCCCGGTCGAGCATGAAGTGTTCAAACCGATCTTCCCCGTTGACACATTCAAGACTCCGGGTTGAGCCGAATGCCTCCGGCAGCAAGGTGACCGTGCCCGCGCGGACGGTGCCGTGCGGCCGGCTCCAGCCTCGGAAGCCGATCCGCAATTCCACTGACAAATCATGGTCGCGAATGGTATATCGCTTCTCGATCGGACCGTTAGTGGTATCAATGACAGCAGAAACGACCAGCGCCCCCGCTCCATAACGGATTTCCGGGACAACGTGTTCCAGGTCGGTGATGCGCCGGTGTTCCACAGGCAGTTCCACAATCACTCCGCCGGAATAGTAATCCGCGCCATATTCGATCGAATCGAAATACCCGTGTGGAATCGTTCCGATAATAGGCACGAAGTCATGCGACCGGAAGGCCAGTGAGTAGATCGTCAGACCGCGTCGAAGATTTAACACGAGTTCTACGGCGGAGCCTCTGATCGTCATCAAAATCCCTTCCGGATCGTAAATTACCTCAAAGTTTTCATATCGCCGAGAATGACCTCTAAGAGATTTCACATCCACAGCTGCCCTACCCTCGACCTTTTTCTCCATCGCGCTAAATTCATACGACACGCCAAGCTCGCGGCAAAACGCGATCAAGTCCTCCGACGCCTCTTCCCAACGTTCCTCGACAATGTGAGTCCGCAAGTCACTGCTCCACAATTCGCACAGCCTTTTCCAGTGATTCGAGTCCGCCGAACCGCTGAGCGCACGATGCAGGCGGTGACACATCGTGTTGATCCATAGATCGTTACGGCCGGTAACCGCCCAGCGGCTAACGTTGTATTTCGCCTGCTTCTTGACGGGTATGGGTTGTGTAATCGAGGTCAAGACCTGGGCGGCGCCCGGGGATACGCGCACAGATTCGGCGAGCGCCTCCGAGGGGGTGAGCCATTCGACCCGCTCTTGCGTGGTCAGTATCCGAAGGAGCTTGTCCATCCGAGCCCACTCTCCTTCCGAATTGATCAACGACTCTTCGCGGAACCTGCCTGGACGGTAATCGAATACCTCGGCGTCGTTACAGTAGACCGCCAGCGGCCGTTTGGCGGACGAGGCGCGTTTCCTGAAGTAGCCGAGGTAATCGTTTAGACCGATATCCGCGTGCGCATATCGCTGCAGCTTTTGAAACAGAATTGAGTCTGACCATAACACCGGCAACGCCTCGCCGTTCATTGCTTGCGCCAAGGAGGGTACGGACTCATATCCTTGATCCTCGATGCCAAGGGCGAGACGCACGTTGTCCCGATCCATGACGATGCCTTGGTAACCGGCCTGCTTGTATATGTCCACCAATCCCGTGGAGTAAGCCATCTCGTTGACGAGCGCCAGACGGGGTTTGGCGTCGAGAACGGCTTGATAGTCCTCGCGGCCGAGACTCT
>JBGPGJ010000002.1:0-22917 GCA_041483795.1 Sulfurifustaceae bacterium | reverse complement strand
GTGTATCGCGCGGTCCAACACATACACGGTAAAGCCGAAGGCATGGGCGAGATCGGCCAAGCACAGGTGATCATGCGAGGTGGCTTCCAACCCGATTCGCGCGCCGCTTGGAAGTGAGCGAAGCCATCGTTTGAGCGCGGTGCGTTGGTTCATCAGCGCATGCGGGGCAAACCCGCCTTCTGCACTGGCCACCACCACTTCCTTTTTGGCTACATCGACACCGATATGGAGCGTTTGCATGTCATCCTCCGTGAGCGTTAGAGTGATGGCGCCGGGGTGGACACGCACCGGTGTAAGCTTGCTGTGTAATCGGCGGTCAGCACGCTGCCGCAAGATTCCTCATCGACACTGGTGGGGTGGGTGGGAGAGTTCTCAACGGGTCTGTCCGTGGTCACGCACGGCAGAAGCAAGCCGACGTCCCTCCACCCCAGCCCTCGATAAGTCTTTACCAGAAGAGCCGCGCACATCATACAAGCGATACCAAGCGTCCCACGGCTAGGGCGTGGGGCACACGACATGGAAAAAGATTCCTACACATTGCGTCAACGGAGATTAGCCTGTGAAAACAGCCGCTTCGAGATATTTCTGGATGATGTGGAGAGCGCGAATGGAGAGATCATCCACAATTATCTGGTCGTAGCGCCGAAAATTAAGACGGGCGATTTGATTACCGGAGTGGCCGTGCTGCCTGTCGTTGATGGCAAACTGGGTTTGCTGCGTATCTATCGGCATGCCATTCGGCGTCACCTGTGGGAGATACCGCGAGGTTTCGTTGATCCGGGTGAATCAGACCGTAGCTCAGCGTTGCGTGAGCTGGAGGAAGAGACAGGATTGTCGTGCGCTGATGCCGATCTGGAATCGATGGGTATTTTCGCCCCGGAACCTGGGATACTCGCCGCGCGGGTGCATCTGTTCATGGCGCATCGCTGCCGCGCCGTTCGGCCGTTCAGCGGCGAGGAATTCGGCCACAAGGAATTTCGTCTGTTCAGACCGGAACAAGTGTTCGCCTTGCATGAGGCCGGTGAAATACAGGACTCCTCTACGCTTATTGCGTGTTTCCGATCCGGGGACAGGCTGGATAAGTAATGGAATCCAAGGCTCAGAAAAGCGGAGATGATAGCGATGTCCTGTTTGATCCCGCGGATGTGCGGGATGCCTCGACATTCGAGTCGCGAAGTGGCAGGAAAGGAAGCGTCAAATCGTTTTTGCGGGTTGTTCAGAAGGCCGCCAGGCGCAAGCGTTTCATACTGGCGATCGCCCTGTTTGGGTTGGCGATCCTGCAGTTTTCCATGAGACACTATGGCTATTTTGCGCCGGACAGCATTGTGTGGTTTCTTAAATCCCATCCTATCATCGCGCCTGTTGTTTTTGCCATCGTTTATGCCGACATGGTGGTGTGCCTGGTGCCAACCTTACCGTTGAATCTGGGCGCCGGCCTGACATGGGGCCCGTACTGGGGCAGCACTCTGACGGTGGTCGGCGCCAGCACGGGTTCGGCCTGCACCTTTTTGGCGGCCCGGTATCTGGCGTCGGACTATCTGAATCGAAAGTTCAGTCATTCCGCCTGGACCTGGCTTCGGGAAGAAATACAGCGCAAGGAGTGGAAGGCCGTGGCGTTTACGCGCATCAATCCGATTTTCCCGTTCGGGCCTTCCAGTTATTTTTTCGGTCTGACACAGATCCGGTTCAGCCGTTATATCGTTACCACCGTGCTTTCCATTTTTCCTCTCAGCATATTATTCGCTGCGGTAGGCTCTTCTATCGGAGGAATCGTTCTCGATGGGAATGTCTACAGGCTGGTAAAGGGCATGCTTGTCGTATCGCTGGCGGTGACCTTACTCGTAGTACTGAAGATGGTGGTCAAGAAGATCACCAAATAGGCTGAAAAACATTCACCGCATATTGAGTCAATCGACGAATGAAAACGACATTATTGGTGCTGACATTAAATGAATTGCACGGGATGCAGGCAGTCATGCCGCAGGTCAAACGCGATTGGTGCGATCAGATCATCATCCTCGATGGGGGCTCCACCGATGGCACCATCGAATGGGCCAAGGAACAGGGATATGAAGTGTATGTACAAAAACGTTCCGGCTTCCGGCACGCCTACAATGAGGTGCTTCCCTATGTGACGGGCGATACGATCATCACCTTTAGCCCCGACGGCAATTCCATTCCGGAACTGGTCCCCGCCCTGATTGACAAGATGAAGGAAGGGTATGACATGGTGGTCGTCTCCCGGTACTTGGGCAGCGCGAAGAGCGAGGATGACGACATCGTTACCGGCTTCGGCAACTGGCTATTTACGAAGACCGTCAATCTGCTGCACGGCGGCCATTATACCGATGCAATGGTGATCTTTCGGGCCTATAAAAAGCAGATCGTGTACGATCTCGAGCTGAACAAGGACGAGGGATACGATATGGCGGAAAAGCTGTTCCGGACCCAAATCAGCTGGGAGCCCTTGCTATCCGTGCGCGCCGCCAAGAGGAAGCTCAAGATCACCGAGATTCCCGGCGATGAACCGCCGCGGATCGGTGGAAAGAGGAAATTGAAGATATTAAAATGGGGCGTGGCGTATTATTTCCAGTTCTTGCGGGAAGTATTTTGCTGGCGTTAGTTGTCCTTGCTTTCGAAATAACGGGCACGTAAGGATTCGATAGATAAAGAGGATCAGGAGGAGAAATCCGTGGCGGATAAAAAAGACGTTGATGTGCTGTTCATCAATCCCGGGAGCCGGTCGGTCGTTTATCAGGAATTAGGCGACACATTCTCGGCGATCGAGCCTCCTTCGCTGGCCGGTCTGTTTGCGACATATATAAGGAACAAGGGCCTGTCAGTCGCCATCGTGGACGGACCGGCACACAACCTGAGTCCGCAAGGCGTCGCCCGGTTTGTCGCGGAGAATTACAAGCCGGTGCTGGTTGTAATGGTGGTCTACGGTTTCCAGCCCTCCGCCTCCACGCAGAACATGCCCGCCGCGGGCGAAACCGGTGCCGTACTAAAAGAAGTGGACGGGAACTACAAGATCATGATGACCGGCACCCATCCCGCGGCCTTACCGGAGCGGACCATGCGGGAGGAGAAAATCGATTATGTCTGCGACCGCGAAGGCCCGCAGACCATCCTGCAAACCGCGCTCACCTTGAAGTCGTCCAGCCCGCAATTCGGGAACATACCGAGCCTTTGGTACCGCGATAATGGACGCATCGTTTCCAACCCCCCGGGAGAACTTATGGATGACCTTGACAACGAGATGCCCGGCGTTGCCTGGGATCTGTTGCCGATGGAAAAATACCGGGCGCACAACTGGCATTGCTTCGAGCGCATCCACGAACGTTCGCCTTACGTCTCCCTGCATACGAGCCTCGGGTGCCCGTACAAGTGCTCGTTCTGCTGCATCAACGCACCGTTTGGAAAATCCTCGTACCGCATGTGGTCGCCGGACACGGTCATCAAGGAGATCGACGTTCTGGTCAACAAGTACGGCGTGCGCAACATCAAGTTTGTCGATGAAATGTTCGTGCTCAACCGCAATCATGTCCTCGGCATCTGCGACCGGATCATCGAGCGCGGATACGCCCTGAACATCTGGGCGTATGCGCGCGTGGATACGGTCAAGGATGAGTTCCTGGACAAGCTGCGGCGCGCGGGGTTCCGCTGGCTTGCACTCGGTATCGAATCGGGGAGCAAGCATGTCCGCGACGGAGTGGAAAAGGGCCGATTCGACACGGCGCAGATTCTGGAGGTGGTGCGAAAAATCCAGGAGGCCGACATTTACGTCATCGGGAATTACATATTCGGCTTGCCGGATGATACGCACGAGTCCATGCGGGAAACACTGGAGCTGGCGATCGAGGCCAACTGTGAGTTCGCCAACTTTTATTCCGCCATGGCGTACCCGGGCTCGCAGCTTTACGGTATGGCTGTGGAGAAGGGCTGGAAATTGCCCGAATCCTGGATCGGTTATTCACAACATAGCTATGAGACGTTGCCATTGCGGACAGAGGTGCTGACAGCGGCAGAGGTACTCCGGTTTCGCGACGATGCCTTCATGAAGTATTTTGCAAATGAGCGTTATCAAGGGATGGTTCAGCGCAAGTTCGGTGATGATGCCGTCGCACATATCAACGATATGACGAAGATTAAGTTGAAACGAAATCTTTACTCGTAAGAAGCTGACAAGGAAGGCTACCGTGAGGAGGGAATCATGATCATTAGCCGCACGCCGTTTAGAATTTCTTTTTTCGGAGGTGGATCCGACTATCCGACCTGGTATCGCGAGCATGGTGGCGTGGTTCTCGCGACAACGATCGATAAGTATTGTTATATCAGCTGCCGATACTTACCTCCGTTTTTTGAGCATCGCTACCGCATCGTTTACTCGCGTATCGAGAGTGTACGTGAGTTAAGCGAAATTGAGCACCCTGCGGTTCGAGCTGTGCTCAGCTGGCTCGATTGCCAGCAGGGCCTGGAAATCCACCATGACGGTGATTTGCCCGCTCGTGCGGGGCTCGGCTCGAGTTCATCGTTCACGGTAGGGCTCCTCAATGCCATTAACGCCATTTATGGGCGACGTATTTCTAACGAACAGCTCGCTAACGATGCTATATATGTAGAACAGGAACTTATCCAAGAGAATGTCGGTTCACAGGATCAGATTTCGGCCGCTTTTGGCGGATTCAACAAGATCGAATTCCGGACTGACGGGGATTTCAATGTAAATCCGGTAATTCTTCCAGCGGTAAAACTCTGGGAGCTACAGAGCCATTTGATGTTGTTTTTTACAGGCATTTCGCGCATGGCATCTGAAATAGCAAAAACAAAGATCGAGAATCTTCGTCATAAGGTGGCCGAGGTAAGTCGAATGACGCAAATGGTCGAGGAGGCTATAAATATTCTGAGTCGCCGCGATGGCTCGATGACCGATTTTGGTCAGCTGCTGGATGAGGCCTGGTCGTACAAGCGTCGTTTATCTGACAGGGTATCTTCCCCAGTGATCGATGAAATCTATGAGACGGCAAAAAAGGCCGGCGCGATCGGTGGCAAGCTACTTGGTGCCGGCGGGGGTGGATTTCTATTGCTGTTTGTTGAGCCGGACCACCAGGTACATGTAAGAGAGCGCCTTGCGAGCCTCATTCATGTACCGTTCCAATTTGAAAACTCGGGTAGCCGTATCGTGCTCTATCAACCAAACGGGTTGGGAGGGTTGTGGCCGATGACAGAAGCGCGACGCGGCCAGGAACAAACGGTCTAAGCTCGTCAACGAGATGGCGGATCCTTAGATAGGCGATGTGTGCTTTTTTTTACTCAATGCGTACCCGCCACCGCAGTGATTGTTTTTGATCTCGTTTGCATGAGCCAACACCACAAGGCAGCCAAATTGGACGACAGCGTCCAACGTGAAAGATGATTTTTTTAGGCCATGGTCGTCGGGAGTATGGGTATAATCTGCACTCCTTGTCGCAACAAGACCAATACAAGACGGACTTCCCGTGAAACTAACGATCATCGGCACAGGCTATGTCGGCTTGGTGACGGGGGCTTGCTTTGCAGAGATGGGCAATACCGTTACCTGTGTAGATATAGACACAAAAAAAATTGAGGGGCTCAAGAACGGCGTACTGCCGATTTATGAGCCGGGTCTGGAAGACATCGTAATCCACAACTACAAGGAAGGTCGGTTGCAGTTCGTGACCTCGCTTGCCGATCCCGCGGCCGAGTCGCAGGTGTATTTCATCGCGGTCGGCACGCCGCCGGGTGAAGACGGTTCCGCGGATTTAAGGCACGTGCTGGCCGTCGCGGCCGACATTGGGTGTCATATCAATTCCTACAGTGTGGTGGTGGATAAGTCCACCGTGCCGGTCGGCACCACTGAAAAGGTGCGTGCGGCGATCAAGCATCAACTCACGCTGCGTAAGGCGGATGTGCCGTTCGACGTCGTGAGTAATCCCGAGTTTCTGAAAGAGGGCGCGGCGGTGGACGATTTCATGCGTCCGGACCGCGTTGTTATTGGCACGGACAGCGAGCGTGCTCGCGCGAGCATGCATGAGCTCTATTCCGCTTTTATGCGCAACCACGAGCGCATTTTGTACATGGGCATCAAGGAAGCGGAGATGACCAAGTATACGGCCAATGCCATGCTTGCGACCAAGATTTCGTTCATGAATGAAATCGCCAATTTGTGCGATCGCATGGGCGTGGATATCGAAAGTGTACGTCTTGGAATCGGATCGGATTCCCGTATAGGCTATGCCTTTATCTATCCCGGCGCGGGTTATGGCGGTTCCTGTTTTCCGAAGGACGTGAAAGCTCTGATCCACATGGCTCAGCAACACGAGTTTGACCCGAAGATCCTGCTTGCAGTAGAGGAACGTAACCAGGCGCAGAAGAACGTCCTTTTTCAGAAGATCGTCTCGCGTTTCGGTCAGGACCTGACTGGACGTGGGTTCGGTTTGTGGGGGCTCGCGTTCAAGCCGGGGACCGACGACATGCGCGAAGCGCCCTCCATCCCGTTGCTGCAATCGCTTATTGCTGCGGGCGCGACGGTCAAAGCTTACGATCCAGCGGCGATGGAAAGCGCGCGTCGTGAGTTACCCGCGCGTTGGTTCGAGACGGGAGCGCTCAAGCTCGTGGAACATCAGTACCATGCGCTCGACGGAACGGACGCCATGGTGCTGGTGACGGAATGGAAACCGTTCCGTCATCCCGATTTCGGTCTGGTCAGGAAGCTTCTCAAACAGCCGGTCATCTTCGACGGGCGCAACCAGTACGATCCGTCGCAATTGCGAGATCTTGGCTTCGAATATCAAGGCATCGGCCGGCGTGTTTGAGCACGCAGTTTTCGCGGGGTACAGATGAACCGAGTCACTAAGTCTGTTTTCCCGGTTGCTGGGTTGGGCACGCGGTTTTTGCCCGTAACCAAGGCCAGTCCGAAGGAGATGCTGCCGATTGTGGACAAGCCGCTGATTCAATACGCGGCGGAGGAGGCGATTGCGGCTGGCATCAACGAGCTGATTTTCGTCACCGGACGTAACAAGCGCTCGATCGAGGACCACTTCGACAAGGCTTACGAGCTCGAGACGGAACTCGTTGCCAAGCGTAAGACCGAGTTACTTGGTATCGTGCGCAACGTGCTGCCGGAGCAGGCGTCGTGCGTATATATCCGCCAATCCGAGGCGCTCGGACTGGGACACGCCGTGCTTTGCGCCAAACAAATCGTCGGTGACGACCCGTTCGCCGTTATTCTTGCAGACGATCTAATTGACAGTGCACCGAGTGTGTTGGAACAAATGGTGCGTTTATACGAGAAGCACTGCTGTTCCATCATCGGCGTGCAAAACATTCCGCGCGAGGAGACGCGCAGCTACGGCATCGTGCATGGCGCAGCCGTGGAAAAGGGGTTGTACAAAATGGATGGTATCGTGGAGAAACCGAGTCCCGAAAAAGCGCCGTCAACACTCGCCGTAGTTGGCCGATATATTCTGACGCCGCGTATCTTTACATTGCTTGAGCAAGTTAAGCCGGGAGCCGGTGGTGAGATCCAATTGACCGACGGTATCGCTGCGTTACTCAAGCAAGAGCCGGTGCTTGCCTATGAATTTAACGGTAAGCGCTACGACTGCGGCAGTAAGCTCGGCTATCTGCAGGCGACGGTGGAATACGCCCTGACGCACCCGGAATTAAAAGATAGATTCCGAACCTATCTGAACTCACTCAAGTTCTGAGTCCGTGAGCGCCATCGACGCAGCGCAGGCGTGGGAAGTATTTCATCGTGCCGATTGTCTCTATCCGGCTCAAGTGGTCGAGCAGACCCTGGATACGATGGGTGCGCGTGTAACCGAGGCGATCGGCCGCGCCGATCCCTTGCTCGTTTGCATCATGGCCGGTGGTGTGGTGCCGTTTGGCAAACTATTGCCGCGGCTCCAGTTCCCGTTTCAGGTTGATTACGTTCACGCCACGCGTTACGGAAAAGAATTGACGGGGGGCCAACTGCAGTGGATCGCCGGACCGCACCTGGACCCACGTGGGCGCACGGTCCTGTTGGTGGACGATATTTTAGACGAAGGCGCTACCCTGGCCGGTATCGAAGCGCGTTACCGTGCCGAGGGCGCGCGCCAGGTACTTAAGACTGTGCTCGTGATCAAGCGTCGCCCACGGACCCACGAGGTGAAGGTCGAGTTCGCCGGGCTTGAGGTCCCGGATCGTTACGTGTTCGGATACGGCATGGATTACAAAGGCTATTTGCGCAATGCCCCCGGCATCTACGCGGAGGCGAAGTCTTAATATGTCAAGACGAACGGAGCGAAGCTCGTATTATGAACTTTGTTCCGACAAAGACATGATTGGGCTTCATTAATGACAAGCGTCGCGATCATCGGCGGCAGCGGTCTAACCAACCTTAAGAATCTGCGCATCACGCGCCGTGAGGTGGTGCGTTCGCCCTACGGCGAGCCGTCGGCGCCCATGGTGTACGGCGAGCTGGCGGGTCGGGAAGTCGTTTTCCTGCCGCGTCACGGCGCCGGTCACACCATCCCTCCCCATGACATCAACTATCGCGCCAACATCTGGGCCATCCGACAGACCGGAGTATCCAAAGTGATTGCCGTCAATGCCGTCGGCGGCATTACGAGGGATTATCTCGCGCTCGGCGCGTTAGTGATCCCCGACCAGATTGTGGACTACACCTGGGGTCGGGCCCACACTTTTTTCCGAAGTGAGCACAAACAAGTTACGCACGTCGATTTCACCGAGCCGTATTGCGAGAAACTGCGCCAAGCATTGATTGCCGGGGCGCATTCCGCCAGGCTGGCGGTCCTCGATCGCGGGACTTATGCGGCGACTCAGGGTCCGCGTTTCGAATCGGCGGCGGAGATTCGCCGCCTGGAACGCGACGGCTGCGATGTCGTCGGCATGACGGGCATGCCGGAGGCCGGGCTCGCGCGCGAGCTCGAGCTTTGCTACGCGTCGGTTGCCGTGATCGTCAATCCAGCCGCCGGCAAGGTGCAGGGCGCGATCGAGCTTAAAGACATCGAACAACACCTCGAATCAGGCATGGCCAAGGTGCGTACGCTGCTTGAGCACACCATTCCACTGATTGTGAAGAGTGGGGGTGAGGCGAAAGGCGTGAGGAGTGAGGAGTCAAAGAGTAAGGCGTGAGGAGTTGATGTGAGTTTCCAGGGATGAAACGCGTACACCACGATTTGCGTGCCTGGCAGGATGCAATGACGCTCGTCACCGATATCTATCGCGCGACAGCGGCTTTTCCGCGCGAAGAGGCCTACGTTCTTGCCAGTCAAATGCGTCGCGCCGCCATATCGGTTCCCTGCAACATCGCCGAAGGTTTGGCGCGTGCAGGTCGGAAGGAACTGCTCCGGTACCTCACCATCGCCCGTGGTTCGCTAAGCGAGCTCGAAACCCAGCTCCAGATTGCATGCAATCTTGGGTATCTATCCAATCAGCACGAACTCAATATGCGCATTGATCAAGTCTTCGGTCTCGTGGGCGGATTAATCAAGTCCGTTCGTAAGAGAGGGGCAGTGCCTCGCTGATTTTGCACGATACGCCTTACTCCTCACTCTTTACCCCTCACGTTTTATTATTCCTTCCCCGCCGACGTTACCCGCAGCAACACCCCGAACTTGGGGTGGTCGAAGTAATTCAACTCCTGCGTTTTAATTCGCCGGTTTTCGATAAGCCGGTAGCTTAACTCTCCTGTCGCCGCACCTTTTTCCTGCAGGGCCAAGTCGAGGTCCACGTGCAGGAAACGACTCAGGTAAAACCGCAGCGTCCCGTCGAGTTGGCCATCGGTATTGCGTAGCCGTACCGGTTTGGTAGCCGATTTTTCATCGGCGGTTTGCCGCCAATGCTGATATACCAATACGCGGTAGCTACCGTCACGCTCGAGCGCCGTGGCCGCGACGCTTAAGTTTGATTTCCCCGCCGGTGCTTCGGCGGCGGTAATGGCGTCAGCAAGATCCGCGATCGGTGTATGCACGTTATCCCGCGTCCACAGCTCGCTTCCCTCAAGTTGGGGAAGGCGATTTTCAAACACTACTACTTCGACGTCATAAGTCGTGGTTGCCGGGGCAGCGTGGACAGTGGCGATGAAAAGGCACCCAAAAAGCGCAAGAATTCTTTTCACAATTTCGTTCCAATAGCGATTTTCCGATAGTATGTATGACTTATCGGTGGAATTCGAGAGGTGAAGCGGAGCTTTCGTTGACACACTTAGCATGTGTCAGCGCCGCTGAACGCCCCACCATGGGTGAAGCGGAGTATTCGTAAACGTCCGGTGGGTGAGTGGCGACGATGGGAGGCGCGAACGCTCGGCCATGGGTGAAGCGGGGCAAGCGCGAACACACTTAACGTGTGTTCGCGCCGCTGAACGGGCGCGGCGAATTTGGCTGCGCCCCGGGGCTGGCATCGCGCTGGAGCAAGACGAAGTCGCAGCGCTACGCCAGGGATGGCTGGAATGATTCTTCGGAGGAACGGTTCCGGAGTAATCGCCATGTCCGGGCGAGTGGCGACAATAGGAGCCGCGAACGACCATACAGGGATAGGACGGGCTGGGTTTTGTGCGAAGCATGATGGCGCGGCTGGCACCGATCGCGGTTGTCTCGGTAACGCCATGGATGGCATGTTGAAAACATCTGTCGAAGTAGTCGATGCCGGAGAAGAAGAGATGACCGTTCGGCGTGTGCTCAAGATGGGCGATCCGTTTTTGTATCGCAAGGCGGAACCGGTGGTGGCGTTCGACACACCCGAGCTGCACGCCCTGATCGCGGATATGTTCGACACCATGGCGGCGCTCAACGGCGCCGGTTTAGCCGCACCGCAGATCGGCGTATCCCAGCGTGTGGTGATCTTTGAAGTGCAATCCAACCCGCGCTACCCCGAGGCCGAGCCCGTCCCGCGCACAATCCTTATTAACCCCGTGCTCGAGCCGATCGGTGAGGAGAGGGAGGAGGGATGGGAAGGGTGCTTGAGTGTCCCCGGCCTGCGCGGACTGGTTAGCCGCTACCGGCAATTGCGTTATACCGGCTTCGATCCCGCCGGTCGGCCGATTGACCGCACCGTGTCCGGGTTTCACGCGCGCGTGGTGCAGCATGAGTGCGATCATCTGGACGGTATTCTCTACCCCATGCGCCTCAAGGACATTCGGTACCTCGGTTTCGAAGACGCTTTGTTCCCTGATCTCTAGACCCGCCGCGCCGAGTTTGGTTGCACCGACCCGTTCCCACTGCTGTGTGCAAGCCGTTCCACGAGTGTCCGTAACACCCGCATGCGGTCTTCCGGTTGGGCCATCTCCTCGATGATCCGCAAGCGATTAGGTCCGTCCAGGCGGTAACGTCGGGGGGCGGATTGCAACAACTCGATGATGGCGTGCGGATCCACGTTCGGTTTGGCGACGAATTCGATGCGCGCGCCTTTGGGGCCGGCATCGATCTTGCGGATGCCCAGCGGCGTCGCCAGCAGTTTTAGCTCGGCTGCGCGAAACAATCGTTCGGCCGCTTCGGGCAGAAGACCGAAGCGATCAATGATTTCCTCTTTGAGCGCCGTCAATTCCTCCGACGTCTTGGCGCCGGCAATACGTTTGTATAGAACCAATCGTAAATGTACGTCCGCCAAGTAATCTTCCGGCAGCAGCGCCGGGGCGTGCAGGTTGATTTCGCAATCGTCCCGCGTTTCAATTTCCCCTGATAGTGTGCCGCCCGCCTTTAACGTGCGCACGGCGCGCTCGAGCAGTTCCGAGTAAAGCGTAAATCCCACCTCGTCAATCACGCCACTTTGGGATTCACCCAATAGCTCTCCCGCGCCGCGGATTTCAAGGTCTTGCGAGGCGAGCGCGAATCCAATGCCCAGTTCCTCGAACGCGGCGATCGCCTCGAGCCGCTTGCGCGCATCGAGGGTCATCGCGTTTCCTTCCGGGATCAGGAGATAGCAATACGCGCGGTGATGCGAGCGTCCCACGCGTCCGCGTAATTGGTGCAACTGGGCCAGGCCGAACTTGTCGGCACGTTCGATGAGCATGGTGTTGGCGCTGGGTATATCAATACCGGATTCGATAATGGTTGAGCATAAGAGCACGTTGAATCGTTGATGGTAGAAGTCGAGCATGATGTGCTCGAGTTCCCGTTCCGGCAGTTGTCCGTGGGCGATGCGGATCTCCGCCTCCGGCACCGTCTCTTTCAACATGCGCGCCGCACGCTCGATGGTGCGTACCTCGTTGTGCAGGTAATACACCTGTCCGCCACGGCGGATTTCACGCAATACCGCCTCGCGAATGACCGTCTTGTTCCACGCACTCACGAAAGTTTTTACCGCCAGTCGGCCTTCCGGCGCCTGGGTAACGAGCGAGATCTCACGCAGCCCGGCAAGAGCCATGTTGAGCGTGCGCGGAATCGGGGTCGCGGTGAGCGTGAGAATGTCCACCTCGGCACGGAGTTTCTTTAACCGTTCTTTCTGACGAACGCCGAAGCGATGCTCCTCATCCAAAATCACCAAGCCCAGATTCTTGAAGCGTACGTCGTCCTGGAGCAAGCGATGCGTGCCGATGACGATGTCCACTTTGCCTTCCCTGAGATCCGACAGCGTTTTTTCCTGTTGCTTCTGCGTGCGGAAGCGCGACAGCAATTCGATGCGATAAGGCAGGCCGGCAAACCGATCGCCGAAGTTTCGATAATGTTGATTGGCGAGTAACGTGGTCGGTACCAGTACCGCCACCTGGGTGCCGCCATGCGCGGCCATGAAGGCCGCACGCATCGCCACCTCGGTTTTGCCGAAACCGACATCGCCGCAGACAAGTCGGTCCATCGGTTTGTCCGATTCCATGTCGCGTAACACTTCGTCAATCGCGTGCATCTGATCGGGCGTTTCTTCGAACGGGAAGGCGTCGGCAAAGGCTTGGTAATGATCGTCGCGCGCGGCGAAGGCGCGTCCCTGGCGCGCGGCGCGCAAGGCGTAGATTTCGAGCAATTCGGCCGCGGCATCGTAGGCCTTCTGGCGTGCGCGTTGTTTCGCTTTTTCCCAGGCATCGCTGCCCAGTTTGTGCAGCGGCGCGTGCTCGGGGTCTACGCCCGTGTAACGGCTGATCAAATGTAGCGACAGCACCGGCACATAAAGTTTGTCCCCACCGGCGTATTCGAGTGTCAGAAACTCGACCGGTCCGTCGCCGACATCGAGCGTTTGTAGTCTCAGGTAACGCCCGACGCCATATTCCTCGTGCACCACGGGATCGCCGGCTTTCACCTCGGCGAGGCTGCGCAAGATGGTGTCGGGATCGCGGCCTGCGGCCACGCGCCGTCGCCGTTGTACCGCGCGCTCGCCATAGAGCTGCGGTTCGGCTACCACCGCGAGCGGCGGCTCGTTCAGGACGAGTCCTTTTTCGAGATCGGCGACGGTCAACCCCAGTCGTACCGTGCCGTGAAGAAAATCGCTCCAGCGTCCGATGTCAGTGGGAGCGAAGCCATGTTCACGCAGCAGCGCTCGCAATGTTTCGCGTCGGCCGGGCGTTTCAGCGGCAATCAAAATGCGTCCTGGATCATTGCGCAGATAATCGAAAAATGCGCGATACGGATTTTCGGATTTAGGGTCCACCGGCAACTGCGCTGGGGGACGGCTGTTATGACGCGCGATCGGCGCCGCGGTCCTCTGCGGTTCCATGCCTGCAAGTACCACACGTGACCGCGTCGCCACCGCCGCATCGAGCGTGCGTACGTCGAGAAACAACTCTGACGGTCGGAGCAGCGGTCGCTCGAGATCGTGCCGCAAGTCTTCGTATCGCGTTTTGGTTTCGCGATCGAAATCGCTTGCAGCTTCCGCGTAGCCCGTATCCAAAATACACAAGGCGTTTGCGGGCAAGTAATCGAAAAAGTTCGCGCTGGCGTCGAAGAAAAACGGCAGGTAGTACTCAATGCCGCCGGGGCTCAGTCCCTCGCTGACGTTGCGATAGAGCCCGGATTTCTGCGGATCGCCCTCGAAACGGGAACGGAACGCTTGGCGGAAACGCTGAATGCTTTCTGGAGTGAGCGGAAATTCGCGGCCCGGCAGCAGCCGTACCTGCTGTATTTTGCGCCCCGAACGCTGGGATTGAGGATCGAACTCGCGGATGGACTCCACCCGGTCGTCGAAAAGATCTACGCGGTAGGGCGCCGCGCTACCGGTCGGGAAGAGGTCTATCAGGCCGCCGCGTATTGCAAATTCCCCGGGCTCCATCACCTGAAACACGGCGTGATAGCCCACCCGGGTAAGCCGATCGCGTAACCGACCGATCTCCAGTTGGTCTCCAATTTGCAAGAAGAAACTATGGCTAGCCACGAACGCCGGCGGTGGCAGACGATGCATGACCGTTGCGACCGTACTGAGCGCGACGCCGCGTTCGAGCTGAGGTAACCGGTATAGCGTCTCCAAACGCGCTGACACGATGTCCGGATGAGGCGAGAAGGCGTCGTAAGGCAAGCACTCTCGGTCCGGGAAATTCAAGACGGGTAGGGCAGGATCGGCATAGAAGCGGATTTCTTCTTCCAGTTGGCGCCTACTGTTGGCATTTGCCGCCAGGACCAGAATGGGCCCGGAATGGCTGTTCGCGGTACGGGCAATGGCAAGCCCTCGGGCACTCCCGAACAGCCCCTCCCAGACAAGCAGCTCATTGCTTTTTCTAGGAACGGGAGGACTAAGTGGCGATACTAAAAGGGAATTTTCAGACAATGGAATTTGGTACAGGTCATATGAGTCGAGTGTTAGGGGACGCATTTTACCGTTTTGGGACGATGTCGTGGCAATTTGAAAAAGCTTGTCAAGCTAGGAGGTTATCTGCATAATCTAATCCAAAGGACGAACAGATATAACTAACTACCTATAACTTCGTATAACCGCTCTAGAGGACCCATGGCGAAGCGACTCAGATTCAAGGTTGGAAGTACCGTTTTTTATCCCTCGGCCGGTGTCGGTATCATCGAAGCGGTCGAGGAAATTTATCTCGCAGGTGCAGTACAAAGTTGTTACGTCATTCGGATCCCCGAAACCCATATGATCGTAAAAACCCCGGTGGATCGTGCTGAAAAAAGCGGCATCCGCCCGCTGCTCGACGCTAAAAAACTCAAAGAACTGTTCAGAGTACTCAGCGCCAAGAGCCGTAAACGGGTCACGGGCGGTAACTGGACCGAGCGCTGTAAGGTGATTGAGCGCAAGATCAATTCAGGATGTTATCTGGAGTTGGGCGAAGTTGTGCGCGATCTGATTCGTTGGAAAAAGCGCTCCGGCTTGTCTTTCGAGGAATCCCTCCTGCTGGAGACGGCAAGCGGTTATCTCGCACGCGAGATCGCGGCCGTGCAGGGTATCGGTATGGATGACGCACGCAGCCGTATCTACACCCATATCGGCATCCAAAGTTAAACAAGATTTTTGTTTTTCCGCGGTCGGAGGCACAATTAGCGATCCTTCGATCGAATTAGCCGCGCGTTCTTGATCGCCGATCCCGTCATTTGGGCCCTCGTTCCTGCCGCCGGTACTGGCGCGCGCATGCAAGTGGCCGTCCCCAAGCAATATCTTTCCCTTCTTGGTCGCCCAGTGATCCAGCACACGCTGGAATGTTTGTGCGCTCATGCGCAGGTGCAAGGTGTTTTGGTCGGCATCGCAGCGGAGGACCGTTACTGGCCCGGTCTTGCGACCAAGCTGGGGCATTTGTCCAAGCTGCGCGGAACGTTCACGGGCGGCGCAACACGGGCACAGACGGTGCTCAACGGTCTTCGTTCACTTGCCAAATATGTGAAGACCGACGATTGGGTGTTGGTTCACGATGCTGTGCGCCCGTGCCTGCGGCCTAGCGACATGGACCGGTTAATTGCCGCGGTCATGGGTCATGCGGACGGTGGATTGCTTGCCCTGCCGGTTTCCGATACGGTCAAACGCTTGAATGCATCAGGACATGTGGTTGAAACGATATCGCGCACGGACTTGTGGCGGGCGCTGACCCCGCAGATGTTCCGGTTCGACAAGCTCGAGCGAGCGCTGCGGCAGGTGTTGGCACGCGGAGCAGATGTGACGGACGATGCCGCCGCCATCGAAGCGGCGGGCGGTCATCCGGCGATCGTGCAGGGGCATCCTGACAATATCAAGATCACCACGCCTGAAGACTTGCCGCTCGCAGAATTGTTCCTGCGGCAACAGGGGAGGGCATGATGCGCATTGGTCACGGTTACGACGTGCATCGGTTGGTCGCCGGACGCGATCTTGTCCTGGGCGGTGCGAAGATTCCGCATAGTAAAGGTCTACTCGGCCATTCCGATGCCGACGCGTTGATTCATGCCATCTGCGATGCCTGTCTGGGCGCCGCTGGTCTGGGGGATATAGGCCGACATTTCCCCGACACCGATCCTCAATATAAAAACATTGACAGCCGCGTGCTACTCCGGAAGGTACACGAGCAGCTCGACGCAGGCGGCTATCGCGTTGCTAACGTAGATAGCACCATCGTTGCTCAGGCACCCAAGCTTGCCCCGTACATTGAGAAAATGACGGTCAACATCGCCGCCGATCTCGGCATTTCCCGCGAACAAGTAAATGTCAAAGCTACAACCACCGAACGTCTCGGCTTCGCGGGCCGCGAGGAGGGAATCACCGCGTACGCGGTGGTGTTGTTAGACCAGATTTGAGTTTCTCCCCTAAAATTTCGCAGGGGAGAGCGTATCGTTCCTGAGGCCGGGTGGCTTTTCGATCAGCCGGTTTTCTTATTTCGCATTCGTCAAATACCGCTCGGCATCGAGGGCGGCCATGCAGCCGCTGCCGGCGGAGGTGACCGCCTGGCGGTAAACGTGATCTTGTACGTCGCCGGCGGCGAAGACGCCGGGGATGCTGGTCGCGGTGAAATCGCCCTCAGTACCGGCTTTGGTTTTGATGTAACCGTTCGCCATTTCGAGTTGACCTTCGAATAACTTAGTGTTGGGTGTGTGGCCGATAGCGATGAACACGCCTTGCACGTCCAGCGCCTTCTTGTCGCCCCGTTTATTCTTGATGCGCAATCCGGAAACGCCGTCTTTGTCACCCAGAATTTCATCCACCTCGTGATTCCACTCGACCGAGACGTTGCCGTTGCGGGTTTTCTCCATGAGCCGGTCTATCAGGATTGCTTCGGCACGGAACTTGTCGCGCCGATGCACGACCGTGACGTGCCGAGCGATATTCGAGAGATAAAGCGCCTCTTCCACGGCCGTGTTGCCGCCGCCCACAACCGCGACGTTCTGACCTTTGAAGAAGAATCCGTCGCAGGTGGCACAGGCAGACACGCCCTTGCCGCGATACTGTTCCTCGGACGCAATGCCAAGATACTTGGCGGAGGCGCCGGTTGCGATAATGAGCGCATCGCAGGTATACACGCCCGAGTCGCCGGTCAAGCGAAATGGGCGCACATTAAGCTCAGCCTTGTGAATATGATCGAATACGATCTCGGTACCGAAACGCTCGGCATGGCGGCGCATGCGGTCCATGAGGTCGGGGCCTTGCAGGCCTTCGACGTCGCCGGGCCAGTTGTCCACGTCGGTCGTGGTCATAAGCTGACCGCCTTGTTCCAAGCCGGTGACAAGCACGGGTTTCAGGTTCGCGCGCGCGGCATAGACGGCGGCGCTATAGCCGGCGGGGCCGGAGCCGAGGATCAGCAATCGGCAGTGTTTGATATTCGACATCGTGCGATCGTTCCGAGCAGAGTCAGGAGTTAGTTTGACCGTTAAAACCGGTACCCTGTTTTTATGGTGGCGCTCGCGCGCGGTTTCAAAGGCGCGGCTATGTTACGTCATCGCTTGAAGCAGAGAAAGGCGGTACAGACCGCTGAATTGTCGGCGGTTTATTTTGATCGGCGCCGTAGTCGTGCGTGGAAAAACGTGGGAAAATCGAGACAACTCGTGTTTGAAGGAAGGTCGTGAGTCAAGCTACCTGGAAGAAGACTGAGAACGCGATCAATCCACGGCTGCTACGCCTGTTGCGCGAGGCGGCGTTCTATGTGCTCGTCGCCATCGCGATTTACTTATTGATGTCGCTCTGGACCTACAACGCCAACGACCCATCGTGGTCTCATCGTGGGCCCGGTAACGGGGCGACGAACATGGGAGGGCGCGTCGGGGCATGGCTGTCGGATGTGCTGTACAACCTGTTCGGTTACGTCGCCTATCTCTTTCCCATCATGGTCGCCATCGCCGGCTGGCGCGTGTATTTGCACCGCAAGGACGATACACCGGTTGGTTGGAAACACCGGCTACTGGTCACGTCCGGTTTCGTGTTTGCACTGATTGGCGCCTGTGGGCTCGCGAGTCTGCACTTCCATGTGTCGAATGCACCGTTTTCCGCCGGCGGCTGGTTCGGCAACGGCGTTGGATTCGGCCTTGCCGCGGGCGTAAGTTTTACCGGGGCGACCATCTTTCTGCTGGCGCTGTTTCTCTCCGGCGTTACGCTTTTCAGCGGCCTCTCCTGGCTCAAGGTCATGGATACGACCGGTCGGCTCGGCTTCATGTTTTCCGAAAAGGCCCGGTATTTCCTTTCTACACTGATGGATCGTTTGATCGGTATGCGCGCGCGCAAGCAACGCCGCGAGACGGTGGCCGAGGATAAGCAGATCCTGGAAAAACATACGCCGCCGCGTATCGAGCCGGTGATGGCGCGCGTCCCGACCGGCAAGCGCGTCGAAAAAGAAAAGCAGGTGCCGCTTTTCGATACGCCGGCGGCCGGCGAATTGCCCGCACTTTCGTTGCTCGATGCGCCGGAGAAAATCAAGGCCCAGCAGTTTTCGAAGCAGTCGCTTGAAAGCATGGCGCGGTTGTTGGAGAAGAAGCTGCTCGATTTTGGCATCGAGGCGCAGGTGGTGGCCGTGCATCCCGGTCCGGTGATTACGCTGTTCGAGATCGAGCCGGCACCGGGTGTGAAGGCGTCGCAGATTACCGCGCTTGCACGCGATCTCGCCCGGGCATTGTCCGTGGTGAGCGTGCGCGTGGTCGAGAACATTCCCGGCAAAACCTCGGTCGGAATCGAGATCCCGAACGAGGTGCGCGAGATTGTGCGCTTATCCGAAGTGCTCGCCTCGCAGACGTACGAGGAGTCGGTCTCGCCGCTCTCGCTCGCGCTTGGGAAGGACATCGCCGGCCACCCGGTGGTGGTGGATCTCACCAAGATGCCACACCTGCTCATCGCCGGCACGACCGGCTCAGGCAAGTCGGTATACCTCAACTCGCTAATCCTGTCGCTGGTGTACAAGTCCACGCCCGAGTACATCCGCTTCATCATGGTCGACCCGAAGATGCTCGAACTCTCGGTGTACGAGGGCATCCCGCACCTGCTCGCGCCGGTCGTGACCGACATGAAGCTCGCCGCGAACGCCTTTAAATGGTGTATCGCGGAAATGGAGCGACGTTACCGGCTCATGGCCGCACTCGGCGTGCGCAACCTGGCCGGCTACAACCGCAAGGTGAAAGAGGCGATTGACGACAAGAAACCGATCTTCGATCCGCTATACGTGCGCACAGCACCGGAGCAGCAGGCACCGACATTGAAGCCCTTGCCCTTCATTGTGATCATCGTGGACGAGCTTGCCGACCTTATGATCGTCGTCGGCAAGAAGGTTGAGGAGCTGATTGTGCGTTTGGCGCAGAAGGCACGTGCGGCGGGTCTGCATTTGGTGCTTGCCACGCAACGCCCGTCGGTGGACGTGATCACGGGCCTTATCAAGGCCAACATCCCGACGCGCATCGCGTTCCAGATGTCGTCCAGAGTGGACTCACGCACCGTGCTCGATCATATGGGCGCGGAGCAATTGTTGGGGCAGGGCGACATGTTGTTCCTACAAGTGGGACTGCCATTGCAGCGCGTGCACGGCGCGTTCGTGGCCGACCACGAAGTGCACAAGGTCGTTGCCAATCTCAAGAAGAGCGGTGCGCCGGTGTATGAGGAACAGATCCTCAAGGGCGATGCCGGGGTTAACGATCTCGGCATGGTCGAAGGCAACGGCGATGGTGAACACGAAGGCGGCGAAGCCGATCCGCTCTACGACGAGGCGCTCAAGATCGTCACCGAATCGCGACGCGCTTCGATCTCGGGGGTGCAGCGCCGGCTGCGCATAGGTTATAACCGCGCAGCGCGCCTGGTCGAGGAAATGGAGCGCGCCGGTGTCGTCGGGCCGCTGCAATCGAACGGTTCGCGCGAAGTAATCGCGCCGCCACCGCCCAAGTGAGGTTGACATAATGCGCCGCATCGCATTCACTATTTTGTCCGCATTCTTCTTTACGCTTGTTCACGCCGCGCCGGTAGCCAAAGGCGGTACCGACAGCTTGCGGCATTTTTTTACCGAGGTGCAAACTTTTAATGCCCGCTTCAGTCAAGTGGTGCTGGATGAGGCATTGAATACGATCCAGGAATCTTCCGGCACGCTATGGATCGAGCGCCCGGACCGGTTTCGTTGGGACTACGATAGCCCGTTCAAGCAACAGATTGTCGGCGACGGCAAGAAGATTTGGGTATACGACAAAGAGCTCGAACAAGTGACGGTGCGTCCGCTGACGGGCGGTCTCGGGTACACGCCAGCGGTATTGCTTGCCGGCCGTGGGCGACTCGAAGACAGCTTTACGGTGAAGTCGCTCGGAACACAGGGCAATCTGGAATGGGCGCAGCTCGTTCCCAAGAACAAGGATGGCGGTTTCGAGAGTATTCGCATCGGTTTCGAGCACGGTAAGTTACGAATACTTGAAATGCTGGACGGTTTCGGCAATACGACGCGGATAACCCTGCTGGGGTCGAAGGAAAATCCAAAGATCGAAGCCGAGAGGTTCCAATTCACGCCGCCTACGGGCGTGGACGTTGTCGGAGAATAAATTGGGAACCCTTGAATTAACGATTATTCACCGCAAAAGCGAAGCGGAGCTGTCGCGGATGCACTTAACGTGTGTAGCCCAGCGTGCAGCATGACGCGCTGCACCCGCTCGACGGCGCGGATGCACGTGAGGTGCATCCGCGATAACCCCGTCTCTCCCGCGCCGCTGAGCGCCGGTACATGGGTGAGCCGCGAAGCGGCGAACGCCCAGCCATGGATGGCCGGGCCGGACTTCGAGCGAAGCATGGAAGCGCAGCGAGAAGTACCGGCCGTGGTATCCGCAGCCACCGATGTTACGCCAAGGATGGCAGGCACTCTTCACGCCTTAGCGGTGAGAAATAGCATTTTTGGGAATTTTTCAGAGATTCCTTAAAGCATACCGTGCCCATGACCGATCTCTTTCCGCAGACGCAGACCAAGCCGTGGCAGCCGCTTGCCGATCGCCTACGGCCGCGGCGGCTCGAGGATTTCGTCGGGCAATCGCATCTGCTGGCGCCGGGCAAGCCGCTGAGGCTGATGATCGAGGCGGGGCAGCTCCATTCGATGGTCTTCTGGGGTCCGCCCGGCACCGGTAAGACCACCCTCGCGCGCCTGATCGCATCCGTCAGTTCCGCGCATTTCATCGCCATCTCCGCGGTGTTCGCGGGCGTAAAAGAAATTCGAGCCTCGGTTGAGGAAGCGCGTACCGCGCATGCGCACGGCAAGGCCAC
Source organism: Sulfurifustaceae bacterium (assembly GCA_041483795.1). GTDB lineage: Bacteria > Pseudomonadota > Gammaproteobacteria > Acidiferrobacterales > Sulfurifustaceae > JAHFQD01. Next base: position 1,356 of record JBGPGJ010000002.1, on the reverse strand, counting down.
GGTGTTGTTCGTGGACGAGGTGCACCGCTTCAACAAGGCGCAACAGGACGGTTTTTTACCTTACGTGGAAGACGGCACGCTCACCTTTATCGGCGCCACGACGGAAAATCCGTCGTTCGAGCTGAACAGCGCGCTTTTGTCGCGAGCGCGGGTGTACGTACTTAAGGCGCTCATGGTTGAGGACATTCGCAAGGTCGTTGACCGCGCATTGGCGGATAGTGAAGTCGGGTTGGGTGCGCGCAAGCTCGAGCTTGTCGAAGAGGGCCGCAATCTACTGGCGCAGGCGGCGGATGGCGACGCGCGCCGCGCATTGAACCTGCTCGAGATTGCGGCGGATCTCGCGGTAACCCGCGACGGTCGCGAAGCGATCGAGCTTGAGACAGTCAAGGAAGTCATCACCGGCGGCGTGCGCCGCTTCGATAAATACGGCGAGGCGTTCTACGATCAGATCTCGGCGCTGCACAAATCGGTGCGCGGTAGCGATGCTGACGCCACGCTTTATTGGTTGGCGCGCATGCTGGACGGCGGTTGCGATCCGCTCTATATCGCACGACGCGTAGTGCGTATGGCCTCCGAGGACGTTGGCAATGCCGATCCGCGCGGCTTGCAACTGGCGCTCGATGCCTGGGATACGCAGGAGCGACTGGGTAGCCCCGAGGGTGAGCTTGCCATTGCCCAGGCGCTGGTTTATCTCGCCTGCGCACCCAAGAGCAATGCTGTGTATGCGGCTTTCGGGGCGGCGATGAAGGATGCAAAGGAACACGGCTCACTCGAAGTACCGCTGCACCTGCGTAATGCCCCGACGAAATTGATGAAGCAGCTCGGTTATGGCAAGGAATACCGCTACGCGCACGCCGAGCCCGAAGCGTATGCCGCCGGCGAGAACTACTTCCCAGAGCAGATGGGAAAGCGCCGATACTACGTTCCCACCGACCGGGGGCTTGAGGGTAAAACCGCCGAACGGCTGGCGCATCTGCGTGAGATGGACCGTCGGGCACAGCCTGCGCCGCCGCCCGCTGGAAAGGGACATGGCGCCAAGAAGGGTCAAGAATGAATCGTTTTATTTTTATTTTATTGTTGATCCCCGCATTCGCCTTGGCGAATGGCGGTGCGCCGCAGCCCAAGGTGACGAATTCGACGCAGGATTGTCCATCTCTATATGAGGCAAAAGAATACGCGCGCGCGCGCGAGGCATGCGTAACCACCGCCGAGGCAGGAAACTCACAGGCTCGATATTTGCTCGGGCGCATGTACGAGGAGGGCGATGGTGTCACCAAAGACTCAGCGACCGCAGTCAAATGGTATCGCCTCGCGGCCGAGTCGGGGCATGCGACCAGTCAGCGCCGTCTCGCAGGC
>JBGPGJ010000001.1:0-26678 GCA_041483795.1 Sulfurifustaceae bacterium | reverse complement strand
GGTCAAGATCATTTGGGGCGGGGTCTTCAAGATCCCGCCGATGCCCGACTTCCTCGACGGCGCCTGGCCGGTGTTCGGCAGGACCTTTCCGGTCTACAACGCGTTCGTCATCGCGGTGGGGCTCGTCGTCGCCGTGGTTCTCTGGGTGCTCTTCGAGAAGACGTGGTGGGGAAGGATCGTGCGTGCGACCGCCGCGGACCGCGAAATGGCGAGCGCCATCGGCATCAACGTCCCGCGGGTTTTCACCGGAGTGTTCATCGTCGGCTCGATGCTGGCCGCGCTGGGAGGGGCGATCGGGACGCCGGTGCGCGTGGCGGCGCCCGGGATCGGAGCGGCGATGATCATCCAGGCCTTCATCATCACGGTCATCGGCGGTCTGGGCAATCTCAAAGGCGCGTTTGTCAGCTCTCTCATCGTCGGCGTCCTGAGCGCCTACGGGACGCTCTTTTTCCCCGTGTTCGAGCTCTTCTTCATTTTCGTGATCATGGCAGTGGTCCTACTCATTCGCCCGCAAGGGCTGTTCGCGCGCTGAGCCCTGCCCGTGACTGGCCACCCGCCTTCCCGTCTCGCGATGCTGCTGCTCGTCGCCTTGGTCCTCGCGCTGTTTCTGCTGCCTTGGGTAGCGGGACGATATCCGATCTACCTCGCGATCCAGATCCTGATCCTGGCGGTTTTTTCGGTCGGCTTCAATCTGCTGTTCGGCTACTCGGGCCTGCTCTCGTTCGGCCAGGCCGGATTTTTCGCGATCGGCGCCTACGGCTGCGCCAAGATCCTCCTCGCGGTGCCCAACCTCTTTCTCGGGATCGCTGGCGGCGTTGTCCTGGCGGGTGTGGCGGCGCTGCTTCTGGGAATGCTCTCGGTGCGCCATACGCGAATTTACTTTTCGATGCTGACGCTCGCGTTCGGCATGATGATCTATTCCATCGCCTGGAAGTGGCGCGATTTCACCGGCGGCGACGACGGGCTGGTCGGGATTCCCCGGGCGCCGCTGGAGATACCGGGCCTCGTGAGCCTCAGCGTGGCGACGATGGAGCGCTACTACTACGTGGTCCTGGTGCTCTCGCTCGCGGCGATCGCGGCCATGCACCGGCTGGTGCGCTCGCCGCTGGGGCTGACGCTGCAGGCCATCCGGGACAGCGAAACGCGGGCCGAATTCGCCGGGGTGCCGGTGCGGAAGTACCGCCTGGTCGCGTTCACCATCGCCGGGCTCTATGCCGGGTTGGCGGGAGCGCTGCTTCCGCCGCTCGAGAATACGGTCACGCCGCCCATCGCGCACTGGAGCACCTCGGCCGAACCGGTGATGGCGACCCTCTTGGGCGGCGTCCACACTTTCGCAGGCCCGATCGTCGGCGCGTTTCTCTTTTTCATCATCAAGGACATCATCGTCCGCTTCACCGAATACTGGCTCATCTGGTTCGGCGTCATCGTGGTGGCGCTGGTCATGGGCTTTCCCGGCGGCGTCATGAGCATCTTTGTGAAGCGCCCGAAGTGACCGGACTTCTGACCATCGAAGGCGCGGTGAAGCGCTTCGGCGACTTCGTGGCCGTCAACGGGGTGAGCCTGACGCTGCCCGCGGGACGGCTCACCGCCATCATCGGCCCGAACGGCGCCGGCAAGACGACGCTCATCAATCTCGCCACCGGAGCGCTCTTTCCCGACTCCGGCGCGATGCACTTCAAGGGCGAAGCGATCACGCGCATGGCCGTTCACCGGCGCATCCGCAAAGGCTTGTCGCGTTCGTTCCAGATCATGAATATTTTTGCGCGCCTGTCGGTGCTGCAAAACCTCCTCGTGCCGGTTCTCGCCCGGCGCGGGCGCGCCGGCATCCCCTTTCACGCGATGGAGCGGGAGACGGGCGCGGTGACCGAGGCCCGACAGATCCTGCGGGAGATCGGTCTGCACGACGAGGAGAACCTGCCGGCCGGCACCCTCTCGCACGGAGACCAGCGGCTCCTCGAGCTGGGAATCGCGATCGCCCCCGCGCCCGAGCTGTGCTTCCTCGACGAGCCCTCCTCCGGGCTGACTCCCGTCGAGCGCTCGAGGGTATTGGAGCTGATCCGCAAGCTCTCCGGGGAACGCCACACGACCTTCGTTATCGTCGAGCACGACATGGACGTCGTGTTCTCTCTCGCGGACTGGATCGTGGTGATGAACCGCGGCGAGGTGCTGGCCGAAGGGCCGCCCGCCGAGATCCGGGAGAACCGCGCCGTGCGCGAAGTCTATCTCGGGGAGGAACTGCCGGCGTGATGCTCGCGACCCGCGACCTGGTGACCGGCTACGGAGTGGGCGCCGTGATTCACGGCGTGTCGATCGACGTCGAGGCGGGAGAAGTCGTGTGCCTGCTCGGGCGAAACGGCGCCGGAAAAAGCACGACGCTCCGCAGCATCATGGGGCTGACTCCTCCGCGCAGCGGGAAGGTCGAGTTCATGGGGAAGGAGATCACCGGGCGTCCGCCGTTCGAGGCCGCGCGCCTGGGGATCGGCTACATCCCCGATGACCGGCGGATCTTCGCGGACCTGACGGTCGAGGAAAACCTGAAGATCGTCCGGCAAGTCACGCGCCGGGACGGGCGCTGGACGTTCGAGCGCGTGTACCAGCTCTTTCCCGTACTGACCGAGCTGCGGGGAAAGCGCGGTTCCGGACTCTCGGGTGGGGAGCAGAAGATGCTCGCCATCGGCCGGGCCCTGATGGGCAATCCGAATCTGCTCATTCTGGACGAGCCTTCGGAGGGCCTGAGCCCGCTGATGGTCAAGACGCTCATCGAGGCCATCGGCCAGATTCAGAAGGAAGGCGTCACGCTCCTGGTGGCCGACCAGAACGTCAAATTCGCGCGCCGTGTCGCCGACCGCGGCTACATCATGGAAAAGGGGCACATCCGCTATTCCGGCCGCCTGGAAGAATTGTGGGCGAACGAGGAGGTCGTGAAGAGATACCTGGCGGTCTGACGCGGACGCTCAGCTCCCGGCCTGCGGCTTGACACTCACCTCGGCATCTTTACGCCCGTTCGCCCTGTCGAACGGTCTTGCCGATGAACCCCCCTGCCGCGGCACCGCGTGCCTTGCCTCCGGGACGGGAAGCAGCGCTCGATATCGCGCCGGCTGTTGATCGGGTGGGCGATCTACTCAGGGTACAGATTCAGATGGGCAGGCATTCCTGCGCTTATCGCTTCTCTGGAAACCACTGACGTAAATCCCACATTTTATCGTCTTCACCTGCAACGTTGTACGTCCCACTAGCGCGCATCACTATCGAACCGTCTTTTGCTTTCATTTGCATCGCTGGCGTTTGAGTCGAAGAAAAGGTTTCTGATAACGCATCGCCAAGACCTCCAGGTCATAGAACAGATCGGTCTCGGGCATCGTCCGGTGATGCGGCAGACCCTTCGGCCAGAAAGCGAAATGATGTTGTGACATGCCTTCCCCCTCTCATAAAATCGAATAAATACTCCGGATATTGCAACAAAACGCAAGACAGGGAGACGACAACAGAACTGGAATTTGTCTTGCCGTCCTCAGTACCCGGGCTCGGGATAAGCACCCGGACCTAAACGCAGGCACGTGGCAGTCAAGCGCCGGCTTGCTTACTCGACTCCTGTTCCTGCAGCGACCGCCACATGATCTTGCCGCTGCCGGATTTCGGAAGCGCATCGACGAACTCGACGACACGCGGGAATTTGTAGGCGGCCATTTGCCCACGCGCCCAGTTCACGATGTCCTGCTCGCTGACCTTGCCGTGGGCATGGGGCTTGAGCACAACCACGGCCTTGACCGTCTCGCCGCGATGCGGATCTCTGGTGCCGATGATGCACGCCTCCTGGATATCCGGGTGCCGGTACATCATCGCTTCGACTTCGGCGGGCCAAACTTTAAAGCCCGAGGCATTGATCATGCGCTTGAGACGATCCACGATGAAGAAGTAACCGTCCTCATCGGTGCGACCCAGATCGCCGGTGCGGAAGAAGCGCTTGCCGTCAATCTCAACGAAGCACGCCTCGTTTGCCTGGGGATTGTTCCAGTAACCCAGAAAAACCTGCGGTCCGGAAACGATGATTTCCCCAACCTCGCCCGGCGCCAGTTCGCGCAACATTTCCAGGTCCACCACGCGCGCTTCGGTGTTGAAAATAGGAATACCCAGGCACTGCTTTTTCGGCCGATCCGGCGGGTTGATATGGGTCGGGGCTATCGTCTCCGACAAGCCGTAACCCTCGACGAACGCGATGTTGAACTTGTCTTGCAGGCGCTGCGCGATGGCCTCGGGCATGGCCGCGCCACCGCCGCTCATGCGATTCAAACTGGAGAGATCGTACTCGCCCACCTTGGGGTTGCTCAGAAAATCCACCGCCATCGTCGGGATGCATGTCCATACCGATATCTTGTAGCGTTGAATCAGTTGCGCGGCGACCTCGCGGTCCCAGCGCGGCAACAGCACCACCGTGTTGGCGCTGTAAATCGGACCGTTCATGCTGCCCTGCATGCCGGTGACATGGAAGAACGGCAACACCGCCAACGCCACCGCGCTCGGATCGTGGCCGAACCACTGGATTCCGGCGACCAGCGTGAACATCGCGGTACGATGCGTGTGCATGCAGCCCTTGGGGTGGCCCGTCGTTCCCGACGTGTACGGCATGACGCATAAATCGTCCGGTCCGACGGTCAGCGGACCCGGACGGATATTGCGCGCCATGGCCTCACTCCACAGCGCCACGCCGGCGTCTTTGATCGGCGCCCGCGGCGCGGCGATGAAATCCAGGACGCGCAGATCGGTCGGTTGTTTGAGGTAATCCGAATAGGCCGCGACGACCACATGCTTCAGACCCGCGCCGATGAGTGGCTTCATCTGCGGATACAACTCCTGCGAAACAAGCGCCGTGGTCGCGCCACTGTCGGTGACGTAGTAGCGTAACTCGTTGGTCAGGTTCATGGGGTTGACCGGCACTACCACGGCGTTGGCGCGCAGGATCGCGTAATACCCGATCGCGAACTGCGGGCTGTTCTGCATGAACAGCAACACGCGGTCGCCTTTCTTGACGCCACACTCCTTTTCGAGGAATCCGGCCATGCGCTCCGCCTCATCCCTGAAATCCGAGAAAGTAATGATGGTGTCGTAGTAAACGATGTAAGGCTTCTTAGGATAGCGGGTAGCCGATACCTCGGCGTTGTAAAACAGATTGGTCTCGGGTGCCGTCAACTGACGCGGCACGTTCTTCGGCCAATAAGCAAAGTGACGATCGGACATGTCCCCCACTCCTTCGCTGACTTTTAGCGGTCATGGACCGCATGATAAAGCGCGGCGCTCGGCTACCGGAGCACCTTCCTGCGGCTCTCCGGTCGCCTGCGCACGCTATTGTTCGCTTACTGTTTGTAGCGGCGCAATTCCAGCTTGGCGATCTGGTTGCGATGGACTTCATCCGGCCCGTCGGCAAGACGCAGGGTACGCGCACCCGCGTACGCCTTCGCCAGAAACTCGTCCGCCACCCCGGCGCCGCCGTACGCCTGGATCGCCCAATCGATCACCTTGCACGCCATATTGGGCGCCGCCACTTTGATCATGGCGATTTCCTTGGCGGCGTCCTTGTTGCCGACGGTATCCATCATATAAGCGGCGTTTAACACCAAGAAGCGGCACTGATCGATCATGATGCGCGCTTCGGCGATGCGCTCTTGCGTCACGGTCTGCTCCGCGATCGGACGGCCGAAGGCGACGCGCTTCAGCGTCCGTTGGCACATCTTTTCGAGCGCGCGCTCGCTCAAGCCGATGAGTCGCATGCAGTGGTGGATGCGACCGGGGCCGAGGCGGCCTTGCGCGATCTCGAAGCCCCGCCCCTCACCGAGCAACACGCTCGAAACCGGGACGCGCACGTTTTCGAACAACAATTCCGCGTGACCGTGCGGCGCATCGTCGTAGCCGAAGACCGGCAGAGCGCCCAGCACCTTGATGCCCGGCGTATCCATCGGCACGACCAGCATGGATTGCTGCCGGTGGCGATCCGGACTGCTGGGGTCGGTCTTGCCCATGAAGATGAGCACCTTGCAGCGCGGATCGTTGGCGCCCGAGGTCCACCACTTGTGCGCGTTGATCACGTAGTGATCGCCCGCGCGCTCGATCCTCGCCTGTATGTTCGTCGCGTCGCTCGACGCCACGGCGGGCTCGGTCATCGCGAAGCCGGAGCGGATCTTGCCTTCGAGCAAGGGCTCGAGCCATTGCTTCTTGTGCTCCGCCGTGCCGTAGCGCTCCAGCACCTCCATGTTGCCGGTATCGGGCGCGCTGCAGTTGAACGCTTCCGGCGCGATCGGCGAGCGGCCCATGATCTCGCACAACGGCGCATATTCGAGATTCGTCAGCCCGGCGCCGCGTTCGGACTCGGGCAGGAATAAATTCCACAGGCCTTGCGACTTCGCCTTGGCTTTCAGCTCTTCAACCGCCTTGGTCGGCACCCAGACATTCCCCTTGCGGCGGTTGTCTTCGATCTCGGCATGGAACTCGTCTTCGCTGGGATAGATGTATTCGTTCATGAAGGCGTTGATCTTCACTTGAAGCGCCTTGGTCTTTTCCGCATACGCGAAATCCATGGTGATTCCTCTTTATTTAAGAATGTCGTTTAATGCCGGGCCGAGCTCAGCCGCCCGGCGCCATCATTTTTTCCACCTGCTGCCATGCCGCCTCGGCCAGCGGCCGCGCGCGGCGCCCGGCATCGAGCGCGTTCTGGTTCGAGGCGTTGCCTTGCAGCGCCCGCGCCATGATTCCTTGCAGGATTCCAGCCAGGCGAAACATGCCGAACGCCATATAGTATTCCCACTCTTGCGGCGTTACCTGCTCACGTCCCACCCGACGACAATAGGCGGCGACGTATTCCGCCTCGGCCGGAATTCCCAACGTCTTGAAGTCCTTGCCCGCGAGGCCGCGGAACTGCCCGGGCTCGAGGCGCCAGCTCATGCAGTGGTAGGCGAAATCGGCCATCGGGTGCCCGAGCGTGGATAGCTCCCAATCGAGCACCGCCAGGATGCACGGCTCGGTGGGATGAAAAATTACGTTATCGATACGGTAATCGCCGTGCACAATGCGGGTTTCGTCGCCGGCGGGTATATGCTGCGGCAACCAATCGATGAGATTGTCCATGGCCTCGATCTTTTCCGTCGCCGATGCGCGGTACTGTTTGGTCCAGCGGTCGATTTGTCGCGCAAAGTAACTACCCGACTTACCGTAGTCGCCGAGGCCGATCGCCTGATAATCGACACGGTGCAGCGCCGCGATAATACGGTTCGTTTCACCGAAAATGGCGGCGCGTTCGGCCGGCGTCATGCCCGGGAGCCGCGGGTTCCAAAGAATACGGCCATCGACGTAATCCATGATGTAGAACGCGGTGCCGATCACGGCGTCATCCTGACACAACACATAGGTCTTAGCGACGGGAACGTCCGTCGGCGCGAGCGCGGTAATGACGCGGTACTCGCGGTCGACCGCGTGCGCCGACGGTAAGAGCTTGCCCGGCGGCTTGCGTCGCAACACGTAGCGTTTGCCGGCGGCGCGGACCAAATACGTCGGATTGGATTGACCGCCCTTGAATTGCTCGACCTCGATAGCGCGGATCGATTCATCCACGTGCTGGCGCATATAGTCGACCAAGCGCCCGGTATCGAAGCGATGCGCTTCGCGCATCGGTCCGGTGCCCTCGAAATCGCCGCTCACGTCGCCGCTTGTCTCTCCCGCACCCATGCCTTTAGATCCCATGGTTGGTACAGGGTCCAGATGTAGTCGGTCGTGGCCCCTGCGCGCAGACGATGAATGTCATCGCGTTCCGCTCGAGCGTAGATCATTGGCCGGTCGTCTCATCAGATGAGCTTCACCAGTTGCTTACCGACGTTCTTGCCAGCCAGCAGGCCGATGAAAGCGGCCGGTGCGCTCTTGAGCCCCTGGGCCACGGTTTCCCGGTATTTAACCCGCCCGTCCGACACCCACTGAGTCAGGTCCTTGAGCGCCGCCGGCCGGCGGGACTGATGGTCGAAAACGATAAATCCCTGCACCCGGAGGCGATTCACCAGGATGCTGCGAACGTTCTTCATCCCGTAGGGTTCGCTGACATCGTATTGCGAGATGAGCCCGCATACGGGAATACGCCCGAAGGGATTCATCCGCCGCAATGCGGTATCGAAGATTTCGCCGCCCACGTTCTCGAAGTACACGTCAATCCCGTCGGGTGTGGCTTCTTTCAGATCCTCCCACAGTCTGCCCGCCTTGTAGTCCACGCAGGCATCGAAGCCGAGCTGCTCCACCACGTAACGGCGTTTTTCCGGTCCGCCGGCGATACCGACAGCGCGGCAACCGTGGATCTTGGCGATCTGCCCCACCGCGCTGCCCACCGCACCGGAGGCGGCGGACACCACCACGGTCTCTCCGCGCTTCGGCTGACCGATATCGAGCAAACCCACATAGGCCGTTACTCCCGGCATGCCAAGCACGCCCAGATAGGCGGAGAGTGGAACGCGCGCGTCCTCGATTTTGCGCACGCCCTCACCGTTGCCGACGCCGAAAAGCTGCCAGCCGAAAGGACCGGCGACCTTGTCGCCCTTTTTGAAATTGGCGTTGCGCGACTCCACGATCTCGCCCGCGGTCTCGCCCACCATTACCTCCCCGATCTCCACCGGCTTGACGTAGGACTTGGCGTCGCTCATGCGGCCGCGCATATAGGGGTCGAGCGAGAGATAATGATTGCGTATCAGAAACTGGCCATCGCCGATCTTCGGCGCCTCGGTCTCGACCAGCCGAAAATCGCTCTCCTGCACCGCGCCGGTCGGACGACGGGCCAATACGATCTGCATGTTTTTCTCGCTCATGTCTTTTTCCTGTCGGATTCGTGCGCGGCGTCATCCCGGCCGCGCCGCAGCTTGAAGGTGCCCATGGCCTTGGCGACCAGCTCGCCCGCGGCATCGCGCACCTCGCCTTCGCAAAACACCAACGAACGTCCGCTGCGCAGCACCCGGCCTTCCGCCACCAGCCGGCCCGCGCCGGCGTGCAGAAAATTCACCGACAGTCCCACCGTCGCCACCCCACCGACGTGGTCGTTAGCGCTGCGCGCCGCCGAGCCCATGGACACGTCGAGCAGCGCCACCACCACACCGCCGTGAGCGGCTTCCCAGCTATTGGTGAGTTCGCGCCGAACATCCAGCGACACCACCGCCCGCCCCTTTTCCCGGTGCTCGGGTTTCGCTCCCAGGAACTCGAGATAGGGGATTTGCAGACCAAAGAACGATTCGCTCACAAGGCCCCCTCACGCAATACAGGCGCCACCGTCCACCGCGATGTATTGGCCGGTGATATGGCGCGATGCCTCGGAGGCCAGAAACACGATCGCCCCCTTCAGGTCTTCGTCGCCCCCGATCCGCCGGAGCGGTGTCGCGGCGATGACGAATTGCACGACTTTTTCCAACAACCCCTGCGACATCTTCGAGGGGAAAAAGCCGGGACAGATGGCGTTCACGTTGATGTTGTACTTGCCCCACTCCGCCGCCAGCGTGCGGGTGAAATTGATCGCCGCGCCTTTGCTGGTGTTGTAGGCGACGGTCGTCATCGTCGGCGGATTGCCGCTCAAGCCGGCGACCGAGGCGATGTTGACGATCTTGCCCGCGCGCTTCGGGATCATGCAGCGCTTGCCGACTTGCTGCGTCAGAAAAAACATGGCATTGATGTTGAGGTTCATCACCTTGTTCCAGCCTTCGGCTGGATAATCTTCGGCCGGCGCGCCCCAGGTCGTGCCGGCGTTATTGACCAAAATATCAATGTCGCCGAATCCGCCCAGCACCTGCTCGACCACGCCGGGAATGGTTTCAAACTTCGCCAGATCGCCGGCGATGGTCAGCACCTCGATGCCGAGCTTTTTCAGATGTGCGGCCGCTTCCTCCAGCTCGGCCTGCTTGCGCGCCGTGATCGCCACCTTGGCGCCCATTTCGCCCAGCGCTTCGGCCATCTGCAAGCCCAACCCGCGCGAACCGCCGGTGATGAGAGCCACCTTGCCGCCGATGTCGAACAGCTTCTTCACGCTCATTGCGGAATCCTCGTTACGCCGCTCGTTGAACAACCGTGAACCGCCTTTCGCGATTCAAGCTTCACTTGCCGTTACACGACCTCGAACAAGCCGGCCGCGCCCATGCCGCCGCCGATGCACATGGTGACGACGACCCATTTCGCCCCACGGCGCTTGCCCTCGATCAGCGCGTGGCCGGTGAGCCGCGCGCCGGATACGCCGTAGGGATGACCCACAGCAATGGCGCCGCCGTTAACGTTGAGCCGATCGCCGGGAATACCGAGCCGGTCGCGACAGTAAATGACCTGTACCGCAAACGCCTCGTTTAATTCCCAGAGATCGATGTCCTCGACTTTTTTCCCAGCGCGTTTGAGCAGCTTGGGGACGGCGAACACCGGACCGATCCCCATTTCGTCGGGCTCGCAGCCGGCGACCGCGAAACCACGGAACACACCCAGCGGCTTGAGACCTTTTTTTGCCGCCACGGTGTCGCGCATCACCACGCACGCCGAGGCGCCGTCGGAGAACTGGCTGGCGTTGCCGGCGGCGATCACCCCGCCCGGCAGCGCCGGTTTGATCTTGGACACGCCGTCAAAGGTGGTGTCGGGTCGGATGCCCTCGTCGGCGGCGAGCGTAACCTCTTTGGTATAGAGACGACCGGAGTCCTTGTCGGCGACTCCCATCGTCACCGTGATCGGGACGATCTCGTCCTTAAACTTGCCGGCCGCGGCGGCGGCAGCCGCGCGCTGTTGGCTCTGCGCGCCGTACTCGTCCTGCTTCTCGCGCGGGATGTTGTAGCGTTTGGAGACATTTTCCGCGGTCTGGAGCATGCTCCAATAGACTTCCGGCTTCTTCTCCGACAACCAGGTCTCGCGAAACATGTGCCGGTTGGCCTCGTTCTGCACGCAAGAGATGGACTCCACGCCGCCGGCCACGAAGATATCGCCTTCGCCGGCGATAATCCGTTGCGCGGCCATGGCGATCGTTTGCAACCCCGACGAACAAAAACGGTTCACGGTCGCGCCCGCCACGGTGACGGGGCAACCGGCGCGGAGCGCGATCTGGCGGGCGATGTTGCCGCCGGTGGCGCCTTCGGGGGTGGCGCACCCCATCAATACATCTTCGACCTCGGCGGGCTCGAGCTTGGCGCGCTCGATGGCATGCTTGACGACGTGGCCGCCCAGGGTCGCGCCGTGGGTCATGTTCAGCGCGCCACGCCAGGACTTGGCCAGGCCGGTGCGCGCGGTGGAAACAATCACTGCGTCGGTCATGTGAGTCTCCTGCAAGATCAGTCGGCCGATTGCTCGACCGTACCACGGTAGATGGTGTTCCGGGGTCGGGCGAACACGCGCCGCACCATCGGCTCGAACTCCGCCAGCGGCAAGGTTTCTTTCTTCGGATCGAACGCCGGGTTGTCGTACAGCTCGCAAAACTCGGCCGTGCGTTCGAAATACGGGTGTCCGCGAAATTGCTCGCGGATGTGGCGATCCATGTCCAGGCGATGGAAGAAGTAGTAAGCCTGAAAGATGCCGTGCTTCTCCACCATCCAGTGATTCTCCTCCGACACGAACGGTTTCAAGATCGCCGCCGCGATATCCGGATGGTTGAAGAAACCGAGCGTATCGCCGATGTCATGCAGCAGCGCACACACCACATACTCCTCGTCGCGCCCGGCGCGCAGCGCGAGGGTCGCCGTCTGTAACGAATGAGTCAGCCGATCCACGGGGAATCCTCCGCAGTCTCCCTCGAGCAGGCGTAAGTGCGACAGCACGCGATCCGGCAACGCCTTTGCGTACGCCTTGAACTTGCCTGCGATGATTCGCCAGTCCTCGACCGTGCTGTCCTGCATGCGCCAAAACGTGGCCCGCGGTTTATGCGTTGCGTTCTCGCCCATATTGACCTCCGCTCGTGGATCAGCCGTTGAACGTCTTGCTTTCCGCCGCGAGTTTCGCCAATAGCGGCGCCGGTTGCCAGAACTTGGCGTCGCGGACATCGGCGGCAAAGCGCTTCATGCTGGCGATCGCGTTGTAGAGCCCCACCGTGTCGGCATAAAGCATGGGTCCGCCGCGATACAGCGGGAAACCGTAACCGGTGAGGTAGACCATGTCTATGTCGGAGGCGCGCAGCGCAATACCTTCCTCGAGGATGCGCGCACCTTCGTTCACCAGCGCGAAGATACAGCGCTCGACGATTTCCTCGTCGCCGATCTTGCGCAGGGCGATGCCCTTGTCCTTGCGGTAGTTGGCGATCAACTCGTCCACCACCGGATCGGGAATGGCGTCACGTTTGCCGGTTTCGTAGCGGTACCAGCCGGCGCCGGTTTTCTGACCGAAGCGGCCCATCTCGCACAGTCGGTCGGCGACGCCCGAATAAACGACGTCGGGCTTCTCTTTGTAGCGGCGTTTGCGAATGGCCCAGCCGATGTCGTTGCCCGCGAGATCGCCCATGCGGAACGGCCCCATCGCCATGCCGAATTTCTCCAGGGCGCGGTCTACTTGTTGCGGTGCAGCGCCGTCTTCCACCAAAAACATCGCTTGACGCGAGTAGTGCTCGATCATGCGGTTACCGATGAAACCGTCGCACACACCGGACACCACGGCGGTCTTTTTTATCGTCCTGGCGATTTTCATCACTGTGGCCAAAACATCTTTACCCGTCTTCTGACCCCGCACCACTTCCAGCAGCTTCATGACGTTGGCCGGACTGAAAAAGTGCATGCCGACGACATCCTGGGAACGCTTGGTGAAAGAGGCGATTTTGTTGACGTCGAGCGTCGAGGTGTTGCTCGCGAGAATCGCGCCCGGCTTGGCGATCTGGTCGAGCTTCTTGAACACGGTTTCCTTGACGCCGATGTCCTCGAACACGGCTTCGATAATAAGGTCGGCGTCCTTGAAGTCGTCATAGGATAGCGTCGGTTTGAGCAGGCCCATGCGCTGATTCAGTTTTTCTTGAGTCAGCTTGCCCTTCTTCAGCGAGTTCTCATAATTCTTGCGGATGGTGGCCACGCCCTTATCAATCGCCTCTTGCTTCATCTCGAGAATCGTGACGGGGATCCCGGCATTGAGGAAGTTCATGGCGATACCGCCGCCCATGGTGCCGGCACCGATCACCGCGACCTTTTCTATTTTGCGCGTGGGTGTATCCTCGGGCACGTCCGGAATCTTGGAGGCGGCACGCTCGCCGAAGAAGGCGTGACGCAGAGCCCGTGACTCGGGCGTTTGCACCAGATACACGAAGAACTCGCGCTCGATCTTCAGTCCTTCCCCAAAGGGCTGGGACACGGCCGTGGCCACCGCGTCCACGCATTTAAGCGGCGCGGGGAAGTTTTTCGCCACCGCGCCGACGGTGTTGCGTGCGAACTGGAAGAAGGCTTCCGCGTTCGGGTAGTTGATTTCGATATCGCGCAAAAGTTTGAGCGACCGGTTCTCCACCACGACTTTCTCGGCGAATGCGAGCGCGCCCTGAAGCAGATCGCCCTCGATCATCTCATCGAACAGCGCCGTGCCCTTGAATTGCTCGGAGGGAACGGCCTCGCCGGAGACAATCATGTTGAGCGCCGTCTCGACGCCGATGACGCGCGGCAGGCGTTGCGTCCCACCGGCGCCCGGCAGGATGCCGAGCTTGACCTCGGGCAACGCGATCTGGGCGCCGGGCGCGGCGACGCGAAAATGGCAGCCCAGCGCCAACTCCAGGCCGCCGCCCATGCACGCGCCGCCGATCGCGGCGACGACCGGTTTCGTGCTGCCTTCGACGACGCGGATCACCGTGTGCAGCGTCGGCTCCGCCGTCGCCTTGGGCGTGTTGAACTCGCGGATATCGGCGCCGCCCGAGAACGCCTTGCCGGCGCCGATCAGAACGATGGCCTTCACGTTGGGATCGGCTTGCGCCCGATCAACGCCGGCGACGATGCCGCGGCGCAAATCGTGGCCGAGACCGTTTACCGGCGGGTTGTCCAGCGTGATAACCGCCACCGCGCCATGCAACTGATATTGAGTGCCGCTCATTCTCGCTCCGACGTAATAAAGACTTTCGACCACAAGCGCCTTGCTGTCCGCCGCGATCGCCAGGACATGCGACGAACAACAAGACCCGAACCATCCGGCAGCAAAGCAACGGAGAATCGCGCACTCATCGAGAGAGAAAAACCGCCGCTCTGCCCGTGCCCTGGAGTTCGAGATTCGGGAAACATCATACCTCCAACCACTCCTTGCGCACCGACTCGTTCGCGCGCAACTCCGCGGGCGTGCCTTCAAACACGATGTGCCCGTGGCCCATCACGTAGAGGCGATGCGAAATATTCAACGCAATCGTGAGCTTTTGCTCGACCAATAAAATCGCGACGCCGCGTCCTGCGATTTGCTCCAATAGTCCGCGCACCAGCTCCACCATCTTGGGCGCCAATCCCTCGGTAGGTTCATCCACCATGATCAGCTCGGGGTCGCCCATGAGCGTGCGACATATGGTCAGCATTTGCTGCTCGCCACCCGACAGTACCCCACCCGGCGCATCGACGCGTTCGCGCAGAAGGGGAAACAGGTTAAACATCTCGTCCAGCGACCAACGCCCATTCTGCTTTTTCGACTTCATGCCGAGAATCAGGTTCTCGCGCACAGTGAGGCCGGGAAAGACGTCCCTGTTTTCCGGCACGTAACCCAATCCTTTACGAGCGATCTCATGCGATTTCAGACCGTCAATGCGCTCGCCCTTAAAGCGAATGCTTCCCAAGGGCGGCACTTCGCCCATGACGGTTTTAATCGTGGTCGAGCGGCCGGCGCCATTGCGCCCGAGTAAGCTGACAATCTCGCCTTCGCCGACGCGAAACGAAATGCCTTGCAAGATGTGGCTCTTGCCATAGAAGGCGTGTAAATTTTCCACTTCCAACATGCTTATTCCGTTCCTAGATACGCGGTCTGCACGGCTTTATTTTGCTTGATGCGGCTCGGGATATCCGTGGCGATAATTTCACCGTACACGAGCACGGAGATCCGGTCCGCCAGGCCGAAGACGACACCCATGTCGTGCTCCACCATGACTAACGTCCTGCCTTTGGACACCGACCGGATCAGCTCGACGGCATTGTCCGCTTCGCTATGGCTCATGCCAGCCGTCGGTTCGTCGAGCATGATGACGTCCGCACCGCTGGCGATGGTGATGCCGATTTCCAGGGCGCGCTGCTCCGCATAAGTGAGTACGCCCGCGAGCGCATTCCGGCGCGCGGTCATTTTGATTTGCTCGAGTGTCCTTTCCGTCAGCGCATTGGCGTCGCGTAATTTATCCGCGCTGCGCCAGAAACTGTATTTGTGGCCCAGCGACCAGAGCACGCTGCAACGGATATTTTCGTAGACGCTCAAACGCGGAAAAATATTCGTCACCTGGAAACTGCGCGACAAACCGCGTCGGTTAATTTGATAGGACGGAATACCGGCGATTTCTTCATCGTTAAGTCGTATCGAACCGCGAGTTGGCTGGAAGCGGCCGCTGATCAAATTGAACAAAGTGGACTTGCCGGCGCCGTTCGGGCCGATGATGGCGTGGCGCTCGCCCCTGTGGATGTCGAGCGACACGCCGCGAATGATCGGCGTTTTGCCGAAACTTTTATGAACGTCGCGTAACTTCAGTGCGGACTGTCTTTGCTCATTCACCTGAGCGGAAGCGCTTGTCATCTCCGTTCACCCATGTCGGACTTTCCCGCGTTAGCTTCCTCGATGGCCC
This sequence comes from Sulfurifustaceae bacterium, assembly GCA_041483795.1. Lineage (GTDB taxonomy): Bacteria > Pseudomonadota > Gammaproteobacteria > Acidiferrobacterales > Sulfurifustaceae > JAHFQD01. The sequence continues at coordinate 10,948 of JBGPGJ010000001.1, read as the reverse complement.
GATTCCACGCCGCCGCCACATAAGGCCACGTCTTGCGAAAAACGTAAAAGCCGGCGACGAGCAAGAGCGTAGCGGCGACCCAAGGCCACGGGGTGGCGGCATCCACATTGACCCGGAATAATTTCATCCGGGTTCCCAGTTCGGGTTGCGTGGACAAACGATAGTTCATCTCGATCAGCAGCGCTGCGCCAACGACCATGATGACGGCGGGCACGAGCGCCACCGCATACGTTTTAAGCACTTCCCAGAACACCTTCGTCCGAACGATCGGAGCGTGCATCATGATCAAACCCGAGAGGCCGCCGGGAGCAAATAGTATGATCGCCATGAAAAATAAACCGAGATATAACAACCAAGCGGATGTGTAATCGCTCAAGCTGACTTGCAGCCAAGTGAGGGTAATCGCACCGACAATGGGACCGATGAAGTGACCGATGCCGCCGATATAGGCCGCCACCAGGACACTACCGGAGCGGAGGACGCCGACCGCATCCGCCGCCACGATCTCGTAATTAATCGCATGCAGTCCGCCTGCAAGACCGGCGAACATGCCGGCGACCGAAAACACAATAAAGCGCACGCGTTGAGGGTTATACCCGACAAATTCGGCGCGCTCCGGGTTGTCCCTGACGGCGTTGCACATGCGACCTACGGGAGTGCGCATGAAAGCATACATCAGCGCCGCCGAAACAAACGCCCAAAACGCGATAATGTAATAGACCTGTATCTGCGATCCAAAATCAAGTCCGAAGATGCTTGGGCCACGGGTTCGACTGGCCGTGATGCCCTCCTCACCGCCGAAAAGGCCCGGCAACATAAACGTAGCGGCATAGACCAGCTCGGCTATGCCCAAGGTGATCAGGGCAAACACGATCTTGGCTTTTTTAGTGGTAACCGACCCGAACAAGACGCCGATCAGAAGGCCGCCGGCCGCGCCCGCGAGCGGGACGAAGGGAATCGGGATCGGCAGGCCGGCATTTATCGCTCGCATGAAATGGATCGCCGCGTAGCCGCCCAGCCCGAAATAGACCGCGTGGCCGAAGGAAAGAAGCCCGGTCTGCCCAAGCAGCAGATTGAACGAGAGCGCAAATACCGCCGAGATACCCATCTGACTCAACAACGAACGCGAAAAATCGCCGTTCAGGCCGGGGATGTACGGCAGAATCAACAACACGACCGCGGCGGCGAACCAGAACTTATATTTTTGTATCAAACCCATCCGTGCACCCACCAACGTTGCCGCAGGCGCGGCGGTTTGGCTGCCGTTCATTATTCGCGCGTCCCAAAGAGGCCCGTCGGCCGGAGGATGAGCATCAGGACCAGAAGCAGATACGGGATGGCCGACGCAGCGTGCGCAATCTTAATCGAATAAAATTCATATAGCGGCGACGCTCGGGTCACGGAAATATCAAACGTCTGGAATAGATCGAGCAGGGAATAATCCAGGGCAACGGCAAGGGTTTGGAGAATGCCGATGAGCATCGAAGCAATCAGCGCGCCCCCGAGCGACCCAAGGCCGCCCACCACGACGACGACAAAGACAATTGGTCCGAGGGTGTTGGCCAGCGTCGGTTGGGTCAGCCAAGCGAATCCTCCAATGACGCCCGCCAATCCCGCCAACGCACTGCCGATGGCGAATACCAATACGAATACGCCCGGGACATTATGCCCGAGCGCACCGACCATCTGCGGATGCGTCAGCGCCGCCTGGATGATGAGGCCGATACGCGTGCGCTTAAGCGCCAAATAAAGAAAGACGAACATGGCCAACGAAATCGCCATCATCAGCCCTTTGTAGGCCGGGAAGGTACCGCCGAATAGGGAGAACAAAGAGAAGTCGATCGCTTGCGGAACGTCGTTTCCGACCGGGTTGCGACCCCAGATCATGGTGACGAACTCTTCTATCAAATACACCAGTCCGAAGGTAAAAAGAATCTCCGCGACGTGCCCATACTTATGGACGTGGCGCAAACCGTAGCGCTCGATCGCGGCCCCGACCAAACCGCACAGTAAAGGCGCGATCGCGAGGGCGGGCCAAAAACCGATCCATCTTCCGATTTGATAGGAAAAATAGGCGCCGAGCATGAACACGCTCGCATGGGCGAAATTGAGCACGCCCATCATGCTGAAGATCAACGTCAGGCCGCTGGACAGCATGAATAACAGCAGACCGTACACCACTCCGTTAAGGAGCGAAACCGTCGTAAGTTCGAGCATGTGCTGCTCTTCCCCAGGGCGGGTAGGAACGTATTTCCAATATTTATCCCCTTGCCGCGTAGCGCGGCAAGGGGATAATCGGTTTGCTTAACTATATGTAATTGTTCTATCTACCGCGTTAAATCGGACGCTGCATCTTACACGTGGTCGGCGTCGCCGTGGCCTTGGCATCCACCTTCGCATCCGTCTTCCAGCCGAGCTTGGTACCTTCGACGTCGTATTTCACATTCTTTGAAAGCGTCGAGACGTACAACGGTTGCAGCAGCTGGTGGTTATCCGCCCGCATTTGGACCTCGCCTAACGGCGTCTGCATCTTCATCCCCTCCAGCGCTTTCCCGAGCTTCACCGGCTCATTCGATTGCGCCTTCTTCGCCGCCGCGGCGAACATCTCCCACATGGTCTTGACGCGCCAATAGCCATACGTATTTTCCTTGCCGGGGAAGCGCTTTTCGAAAGCGGCCACGGCCGCATCGAGCTGTGCGGTGGCGTTACTGTGCCACTCGGTCACTTGTTTCAGTGTGTCCACACCGGCCTCGCCGATGGCCGTCACGGCGCCGGGACTGCCGCCGTAGTACGTTTGCCAATTGACTTTAAGACCCGCGTCCTTGCCCGCCTTGATCAGCAGCACCATGTCGTTGCTCCAGTTGCCGGTGATGACCGTATCGGCGCCGGAGGCTTTGATCTTCGCAACGTAAGGCGAGAAGTCCTGGACCTTTTGTAACGGGTGCAACTCGTTGCCGACGATCCTAATGTCCGGACGTTTCTCCTTCAGCATCTTTTCAGCCGCCGCCGCTACCGCCTTACCGAACGAGTAATCCTGGTTGATCAAGTAGACTTTCTTGACCTTCTTGTCCTTCGCAATGACATCCGTCAGCGCGGCCATTTTCATGTCCGCGTCGGCGTCGAAACGGAAATGCCAGAAATTACACTTTTCGTTGGTCAGCGCCGGGTCCACCGCGGCATAGTTGAGGAAGATCGCCTCTTTGCCCGGGTTGCGCTCATTGTGTTTGAGCACCGCCTCGGTGATGGCATGGGCGATGGAGCTGCCGTTTCCTTGCACGACGTAGCGCGCGCCGTCGTCAAGCGCCTTTTTCAACTGAATCAGCGATTCCTGCGGGTTGACTTTGTTGTCGTACGAAACGAGTTCAAGTTTTTCGCCGTTTAAGCCGCCAGCCGAGTTGATCGCGTCAATGTAGAACTGATGGGTCTTCTGAGCCAAAATACCCGTGGACGCGGCGCCGCCCGAAAGCGGATCAATGAAGGCGATCTTGACGTCGGCCATCGCCGAACCGGCGAAGCACACACTCGCCGCGGCTATGCCGACTATTCCTATTCTTCGCAAGTTTCCAAACATATCTCCTCCTGTTCTGTATCTTAATTAAAGATGTGAACAACGTTTACATGAAAGAAGCCTGGTGGGATACCGGCCACCTTGCCAAATTCGTTGACCGGCTACCCCAGCAGCCAGAGCTCAGTTGCGATGTGAGGTGGTTGGGTGTTTCGCCTAGCGGACCTTTATTCCGCAAATCGGAAAATCATGGTATTGTTATTTTGTTCCCTTGTAAATGGCGACGTTTGGTGGATTAAGATAGGCGGTAACCGGTACTCGATAGCCTACGCATCATATCGAAATCGGGTCTTTCAGCGCCCGGGGGCATGGGGCGCAGAATCATTGATAAGTATTTCAAGGTGAGTAGCCGTACAGCCGGGAGACGTGCCACAAGAGTTACGCCCCTGCTGCGGACGTTCTTATCCATTGACAGATTTACCGCCATGAGCTGCGCCCGCGCGCCGATCCCCTTGGATAACCCTATGAGGATAACCAATATGATACCTGGCCAGATGATGAACATGCCCCTGATGATCTCGTCGCTGATCCGCCATGCGGACCGCTGTCACGGCGACACCGAGATCGTGAGCCGCCTGACAGAAGGCGGCTTTCATCGTTACACGTATTCCCAGGCTCACAAGCGTTCGCGCCAGCTCGCTAACGCCCTGCTCGCCCTCGGCATCAAGCCGGCAAACCGGGTGGGCACGCTGGCCTGGAACAACCATCGCCATTTCGAACTTTACTACGCTATCTCCGGCATCGGCGCCATCTGCCACACGGTCAATCCGCGCCTGTTCCCGGAACAGATCATCTACATCGTCAATCACGCCGAAGACAGCTACGTCTTTACGGACCTCACGTTCGTGCCGCTGGTGGAGAAACTTGCGCCCCACTGCAAAAGCGTAAAGGGTTTTGTGGTGATGACCGACCGTGCCCACATGCCCCAGACCACGCTGCCAAACGTCCTCTGCTACGAGGATTTGGTCAACGCGAATTCGGACGACTTGGAATGGCCGGCGTTCGACGAGAACACCGCCTCATCGCTGTGCTACACCTCCGGCACCACCGGCAACCCCAAGGGCGTGCTCTATTCCCATCGCTCAACGCTCCTGCACGCCTATGCCATCGCCCTGCCGGATAGCGGGGGACTGTCCGCGCGCGACTCCTATCTACCGGTCGTGCCTATGTTCCACGTCAACGCCTGGGGTGCTCCTTATTCCGCCCCGCTCGTCGGCGCCAAACTGGTGCTCCCCGGTCCGGGCCTGGACGGGGCTAGTCTGTATCAACTACTCGAGCAGGAAAAGGTAACGATCGCCACCGGCGTGCCTACGATCTGGCTCGGACTGTTGCAGTACGTGCAGCAGAACAAGCTCAAGTTCTCCACCCTGCAGCGGACAACCGTGGGCGGTTCGGCCTGTCCGCTGGCCATCATCCGCAGCTTCCAAGAACAATATGGCGTGCGCGTACAGCACGGCTGGGGTATGACCGAGACCAGCCCGGTGGGCGCGGTGAACATCTTCAAGGGAAAACACGAGGGCTGGTCGCAAGAACAGAAACTTGCGCTGCAAGCCAAACAGGGGCGCGCGCTCTTCGGAGTGGAACTCAAGATCGTGGACTCGGACGGCAAGGAACTCCCTCGCGACGGCAAGGCCTTCGGCGACCTTATGATCCGCGGTCCCTGGGTGACCAGCGGTTACTTCAAGGGCGAAGGCGGCTCGGTCTTGCGCGACGGCTGGTTTCCCACCGGCGACGTGGCTACCCTGGACGCCGACGGCTACATGCAGATCACCGACCGATCCAAGGACGTGATCAAGTCCGGCGGCGAATGGATCAGCTCCATCGAGCTGGAAAATATCGCCGTGGGACACCCGGCGGTCGCCGAGGCGGCAGTGATCGGGGTGCCCCATCCTAAGTGGGGCGAGCGTCCGCTGTTGATTGTCGTCAAAAAGCCCGGCGTGAACGTGGATCGCGACGAGCTGCTCGGATTCTACGAGGGCAAAGCGGCCAAGTGGTGGCTGCCGGACGACGTGGCGTTCGTGGACAGCTTGCCCCACACCGCCACGGGCAAGCTGCTCAAGACCAAGCTGCGCGAGCAATTTCGCGATCACAAGCTGCCGACCGCGTAACAACCGAACTTCATACCGCACCGCGATTAAGAGGTGGAACCGCGAACATGGATCTAAATTTCACCGAAGAAGAACAGGCGTTCCGAGCGCAAGCGCGGCGATTTATTGACGAAAATCTGCCAGCGGACATCCGCGACAAGGTGCACGGCGGCAAGCGTCTGAACAAGGACGATTTTCTGCGTTGGCACAAGATTCTTCACAAGCAAGGCTGGATCGCGCCCGGTTGGCCGGTGGAGTTCGGCGGCGCCGGCTGGAACGCCGTACAGCAGCATATCTTCGACGAGGAATGCGCCGATGCCGACGCCCCCCTCATCATCCCCTTCGGTCTGCGCATGGTGGCGCCGGTCATCATGGCCTTCGGCAACCCAGGCCAACAGAAATACTTCCTGCCGAAGATCCTTTCCGGCGAACACTGGTGGTGCCAGGGTTATTCCGAGCCGGGCGCCGGCTCGGACCTGGCCTCGCTAAAAACCCCCGCCGAGCGTCGAGGCGATCATTACATCGTCAACGGCCAGAAAACCTGGAACACGCTCGGCCAATATGCCGACTGGATTTTCTGCCTCGTGCGCACCAGTTCGGAGGGCCGGCAGCAGGAAGGCATCTCTTTTCTGCTCATTGACATGCAATCACCCGGCATCACCGTGCGACCGATCGTCATGCTCGATGGAGAACACGAGATCAACGAAGTGTGGTTCGAGAACGTCAAGGTGCCGAATGAAAACCTGATCGGCCAGGAGAACAAGGGCTGGACCTACGCCAAGTTCCTGCTCGGTCACGAGCGCACCGGCATCGCCGGCGTGGGCCGCTCCAAACGCGCATTGAAGCATCTGAAGGAGATAGCCCGTCGCGAAGTATCCGGCGGCCGGCCACTCATTGAAGACGCGCGCTTCCGCGACAAGATCGCCCAGGTGGAACTGGAACTGATGGCCCTGGAAATCACCAATCTGCGCGTCATCTCCGCCGAGCGCGAGCAGCGCGCCCCCGGACCCGAGGCCTCGATTCTCAAGATCAAGGGTTCGGAAATCCAGCAAGTGCTGTCCGAGCTGGCGATGCAGGCCGTCGGCCACTACTCGCTGCCCTACGTGCACGAGGCGCTCGATGCCGGCTGGCAGGGCACGCCGGTCGGCGCCGATTATTGCGCACCGCTGGCGGGACACTACTTCAATCTGCGCAAGACCACGATCTACGGCGGATCGAACGAAATTCAGAAGAACATCATCTCCCAGATGATCCTGGGCTTGTGAGACCAAACATGGACTTTAACTTCACTGAAGAACAAACGGCCTTTCAGGATACGCTGCGGCGCTTCATCGCCAAGGATTACACCTTCGAACGGCGGCGCCAGATCGCCCGCACCGAAGAGGGCTTCAGCCGCGACACCTGGCGCCAGTTCGCCGAGCTTGGCCTGCTCGGCCTGCCCTTCCCCGAAGCCTATGGCGGCATGGGCGGCAACGCCGTGGACACCATGATCGTCATGGAGGCCTTCAGCCGTGGATTGGTGCTGGAGCCTTATCTCACTACGGTCGTCTTGTGCGGCGGTCTGGTGCGCGCCGCCGGCAACGACGCGCAGAAAGAAACGCTGCTGCCCGCGATCGCCGGCGGCGAGCTGATGATGGCCCTCGCCCATTACGAACCCGGAACGCGCTACGAGGTGAACCACGTGGCTACCAGCGCCAAAACGGACGGCAACGGCTGGGTGCTCGATGGCGCCAAGTCGGTGGTGCTCGCAGGCCAAGCGGCCGACAAGCTCATCGTCTCCGCGCGTACCTCCGGCGGCGCGCGCGACGACGCGGGCATTTCGCTATTCATCGTCGTCCGTAACGTGGCCGGTGTGACCGTGCGCGGCTATCCCACCCAGGACGGCATGCGCGCCGCGGAGATTACATTGAAGAGCGTGCGCGTCGGCGCGGATGCGCTGCTCGGCGCGAAGGACGTGGCGCTGCCCACGATCGAGCGCGCAATTGACTACGGTATCGCCACCCTCTGCGCCGAGGCCGTCGGCATCATGGCTGCCCTCAACGAAGCCACGCTGGAATATCTCAAGATGCGCAAGCAGTTCGGCGTGCCAATAGGAAAGTTCCAGGTGCTGCAACACCGCATGGCCGACATGCTGATCGCCACCGAGCAGGCGCGCTCCATGATGTATCTGGCCTGCGTCAAGGCCGACGCGCCCGATGCCGCCGAGCGCCGCCGCACTGTATCCGCGGCCAAGGCCTACATCGGCCAGGCGTCGCGCTACGTCGGCCAGCAGGCAGTACAGTTGCACGGCGCCATGGGCGTGACCGACGAACTCAACGTCAGCCACTACTTCAAGCGACTGACCATGATCAACGCCACCTTCGGCGACGCGGATCATCACTTGGGCAAGTTCAGCGACACGCTGTTGGCGGCCTGAAAACCTTCAAACGCAAAGACGCGCACGAGGCATGGAGCGCATAAACGACTTCCTTGCGCACCCTTTGCGCCTTCGCGCCCTTGCGTTGAAACATTTTTTTCGTGACCTCCGAAGTCATCAACCGCCGCAACCCGGGCTTCCAACTGTTCGAAGCCCTTACTCAACGTTCGCGCTTCGCGGACCACAGCCGCGAAACCTTCAGCGCCGTCCTCAACACGGCGCACGCCATCGCCGAGGAAAAGTCCGGGGCCCCACAACCGCAAAACCGACAGGCATGAATCGCGGTTCGACGGCGAACGGGTCTCGATGATCCTCGAGTGCCGCGGCCCTCAACTGATATGATGCGTTCGCGAAATCAACCGGCCATGGCAACGCCCACCGGACAGGCAATGCCGGTACCGCCCAATCCGCAGTAGCCGCCAGGATTCTTGACCAGATATTGCTGGTGATAATCTTCGGCGTAGTAGAACTCGGGGGCTTCGAGGATCTCGGTCGTGATTTTCCCGTGGCCCGTTTGCGTCAGCGCCTGCTGGTACGCATCGCGCGACGCAATGGCGAGCTTCTTCTGTGCATCGCTATAGACGTAAATCCCGGAACGATATTGCGTGCCGACGTCGTTGCCTTGGCGCATGCCCTGCGTGGGATCGTGCGACTCCCAGAACAGTTTGAGCAGCTCGGCATAACTCACGACCGTTGGGTCGAACACAACGCGCACCACTTCGTTGTGCCCGGTCATGCCGGTGCACACCTCGCGGTAAGTCGGGTTCGGCGTATGACCGGCGGCGTAACCCACCGCCGTGGTATAGACACCATCGGCATGCCAGAACACGCGCTCCGCGCCCCAAAAGCAGCCGAGTCCGAACAGCGCCAGCTCCATCCCTTCTGGAAACGGCGGCGCCAACGGGTGACCGTTGACGTAATGCCGCGCCGGTACCGGCATTTTCTCCGCCCGGCCTGGGAGAGCCGCCTCGGGCTTCGGTATTCCGATCTTCTTGGCGAATAGGGACATGTTCGTATCTCCGTTTTTCGGACCAGCACTGTAAGACTATTTGTAGCGCGCGCGAGCGTTTCCTCACAACCCCCATATAGTAAACCCTTGGCCCTGCCTGCGGTGTTCGGCCAATACCGACGGTTAACTTAAACTCTTTTCTGTTGTAGCCTTGTGCCGGGAAACTACGATTTCGAACCGAGAGACAGTCATGACTGAAAAGCCCGAAGGCAAAATGCCGGAACCGAAGATGGACCCCGCGGCCCTGTACCGCGAGGAGATCTTCACCGACCGTAAGGTCGGCACCATGCGCCGCCTGACGCCGATCAAGAGTGACGGCTCGCCCGACATCAGCCGCCGCGTCGTCTATGTCGGCGATACTCAGATCCTTACCGCGGTGGGCGCACTGCCCTTAAGCTTCGAAATCGCCGCGCAGACGCTCGAGGAGGCGGTGGCGAAGTTCGGCCCCGCGACCAAGGTCGCCATCGAGAACACGATGCAGGAGATCGAAAAACTGCGCCGTCAGCAGGCCTCGTCCATCGTCATTCCCGAGCGCGGCGGCGGCGCATTCCCGCCGGGCGGGTTGCCCGGCGGCGGGAAGATAAAACTTCCGTAACCGCAGTTAGGAAGAATCTTCAATAAATATCGGCTGACCCAGCAACTCCAAAATCGGTTTCTGGCCGACTATTGTAATTTCGGTTCCGTCGGTAAATGTCAGTCGCAGTATTGCCGCCACCTTCCGTTTAAACGGGAGTGGAATCAGTTCGTGCTTCACGCCCCCTACTTCCAAGAATCCATTGGATATTGTGTTCGGGAGCGGCGGGAGCGTACCTGAAAGGGTCGCCTCCTCCATAACTAACTCCGCTTCCTGAGTCCAGACTGTACCAGCATACCTTCCGGGCGTTCCTTTGGACTTGTGAATATAAGCAACGGAGAAATAAATCGTTGCGCGGCCATCCCTCAACATAATATGGCTCACACGGGAATCATGTAGTTCCAGCGCGCTGCTCATTTTCGACCGTACGCCATTGCCGGCTCATCGTGCCCAATGCGGAACCCGTTCCTGCATTTCCCGCAGCATGGCGTCGCGTTGGCGATAGTCCGGGCAATGCCGTTCCACCAGTATCCAAAAACGTTTGGAGTGATTCAGTTCAACGGTGTGGCAGAGTTCGTGCAACAACACGTACGCAACCAGCTCGGGGGATAGAAACAGCAGCTTCACGTTCAGGGAAATCGCCTTATGTCGCGAGCAGCTCGCCCAGCGTGTCTTCTGGCGCCTCACACAAACATGTCGGTGGCGCAACCCTGTTTGTTTTCCCAGAACCTGTAAACGTGGCACGAGATGCTCATGCGCTTGGCGAACCAGCCAGCGACCCAACGCGGTCCAGCACGCCCTTTCGTCGTCGATTCGGCCACTGATCTCCAAGCAATCGGTGGCGATCGCACGCAGCCTAGCTCCCGCCGCGTTCGTTGCCCTCGTTCTTACTTCCCAACTCTTGCCCAGCGCGGGCAGCGTGATCTGCACTGGCATGCGCCATGCCGCCTCGGGATCAAGGAATTTGCGATTGATCTCCGCGCGTTCGAGCGCCGCGTGAATCCAGCGCCGTTTTCGTTCCAACAAACGAGGAATGTCCGCCGCTCTCTTATAACCCTCGGGCACAATCACCTCCAACCCCTGTTCGGGGGACACGCGCAGGTGCACGTACCGCGCGCGTGAACTCTCCCGCAATCGGTATTCGAATAGCGCTTTATTCATTGACCGTCGCTTGCGACTCCAACGCCTGCCACCGGCTGTAACAGACTTCGAGTTCGCGGGTGACCGCTTCCAGACGTTCCATCGTCAAGGCAATTTTGTCGCCCGGCTGCTGATAAAAGCCTGCGTCGCCGATCGT